>CAKUCE010000204.1 GCA_934643535.1 uncultured Clostridia bacterium
ACACCGCCTGCTCTTCCTCAAGCAGGGCCAGCGGCTCCCGCTGCTCCTCTGCGGGGATGTCCCAAGCCTCACCAATGAGTTCGATGCACTCCCTGTGTGACCGCACATCCAGCTCCTCGTGAAGCATCAACAGCGCCAGTGCGTCCTTTGCGAGATCCATCTGCAGTTCCTTTGCGTTTTCTTTTGTCATTGTCGTTTCCTCCTTTTTCGGGCGTTGCCCGGTACGGATACCATGCCACAACAGCGGGCGGAAAGCCATTCACAAAAGCCAACGAAAAAATCTCGCAGACGGAGGCGTAGGATCCATAGACGGAAAAACGCCGCCCCACCTTCCCGAAAGTGGCAAGGCAGGGCGGCGGCCTATTTAATTCTTTTTTTGATAGCCTCGGAGTTCGAATCACCTCCGTTGGTAAAATTGGCCTTCTGCATCTTTTTTGTGCGCCTCTCGCCAGAAGCTACCAATTATTTGGAAATGGTGTTTTTCGCAACTTTTCTGCCTTAAAACATCGCATAAAACGAGAAAACACCGCACTTTCGTGCAGTGTTTTCCGGTGCTGCATCTTTTGGCAACACAACCTGTCATGTGTTGACAAAAAAGATGCAGGCGCAAATCATTGCCTCACAGCGGTTTTATCATTTCAAGCGCATAAAATCCGATTTGTGGGTCAAACGCGGTGCGCCCGCACCCATTCCAACAGGGCCTCGTAGTCCATTGTGCCAGAGGCTACAGCAAGACCGACCTCGACGACCTCATCATTGGTACAGCTCAGTCGAATACCGTTGACTTCAAGAAACGTCAGCATCACATACATACCGATGCGCTTATTGCCGTCCACAAAGGCATGGTTGGAGATGAGTGTATAGCCAAGCCGTGCGCCCTTTTCCTCTTTGGATGGATAAAATTCCTGCCCTCCAAAGCCGGAAAAAGCATTCTCCAGAGCGGACTCCAGCAAGGCTTCATCTCTGACACCAATACTTCCGCCCGTCTCCTCTGCGATGAGCTTGTGAAGCAGCAAAACCTTTTCTTTTGAGAATTTGATCATTTCGCCAACTCCATAAACGCAGGCTTGTATTTTTTCAGAATTCTTGCCGCCACAAAGTCGATCTTCTCGTCATCTGTCATATCAATCAAAGGGGAATTGTCCAAATCGACCAGCATATATTTAGGGCGGTTATTTTTGAAAATGACAGCCTGTCCATTCTTTTCAGCAATTCGCGTCACACGGGAAAAGTTCTGATTGGCCTCCGTCACAGAAACGATCATGTTCGTATCAATGGTCATGGGAAACACCTCCTTGTAAGACTATTATACGCATATATAGGTAAAAATCAACCTATTTTTAATCAACTTTTAATATGGATGAATTGTATGATATAAACGACCGAGGCCGAGTAAAAGGAAGCGCACACATTTAAGGAAAGCTTGAATGTGCGCGTTCATTATACTATCCGGTCACGATATGAATTTACAAAAATCATATTAGCACTTTTCCTCTGTGTCATTGAGTTCAAGCGTACAATCAACATACTTTGGTAAGTTCCTGCATTCGCATAGGCTTATGTTTTGATTCACAATGATGAAGATTTTTCCTACTCTCTTTTCTAAGAACACCTCCTCAATTGGTGCGAAATCAGATGCCGCCTCGGCTGGATACACAATTGCACAATCAAACTCATTAGCAGTGCGACTGCGCGTCCCGGAATTCCCCATGCTGTCGAATTGATAATAGTTATTATGAATTCTGTATTTTTGTCCTGACTCTGGGTTTTTTGAAATACCGCCCCAACCGAAAAACTCCGGAGCCGGGATATTCATTAAAGCATTTGTGCGGAACAGTATGGTATTATTTTTTAAGAGAGCATCCAGTGCCGCTGTGACAAGTTTATGCTTGCTAAACATTGCATTTCCGGTAACAAACATGCACTGTTTGTCCGAAGCGAGAAATGACTTGATTTTTTCTAAATCCTCAGGTGATAATTGCATTTATTACCCTCCGTCAGTTTTTGGTACATTTTCATCAGTTCCGCGATGCGGGCGGTTTCGGTGTTCAGTTCCCCCTAGAAGCCGTGTAGGCCTGCATGACGGCTCTGTCGTTTTGCTGGTGGGCTTTCCGCAATTCCGGGGGCATGGTAGTCTCGTCATAGAGATCGGCAAGGCTGCAATCGGGGTAGAGGTTCCGGGCATCCAGAATGGCCTGCGCGGTCTGCCCGATTCTGGCCCGTTGCTCATCGGTAGGCGTTGGCCACAGGAAGTTGTTGTAGACAACATCCTTAGAATAGTGATAGCCGTCAGTGAAACTGGTGTGGCTCAGCTTGACCGGCACCTCAAATTCAATGTACTGCTCCGGATTGGGGACGCCGTAGACATTCCGCAGCAGGTCGATCCAGAACCGCTGCGTCTCCTGCTTCTCATCCACGCGATTTTTCCAGTGTGCCGCAAACTCCTTCGCCGCTGCCCGATGCTGAACATCCGTCATGGCGTGACTCTCCCGCGTTTTCTTTTGCATCCAGTATACTATAAAAGCGATCCGCTTTCCAGAAATATTTATCCGTTCAGACGGAAAGGAGGGGCTTTACGAAACATAGCGTTAAAGCTTTGCAAGAAATATCGTTTTTGCAAAGCTTTAACGCTATTTATGCGAAAAATTATGTTAAAATGTTTTAAACCAAAACGAAAGGAGAAACGCAATGTATTTTACCGACACGATGTTCAACCCCACCTACGTCAATCCGATGTACTTCAGGCAACAGCAAGCGCAAATGGCGCAGTACAACTTCCAGCAGGATCAGGAAGTCTGCAAGGCAACTCACGCGGTCAGAGAGTTGTGCCGAGCGGTCAAAAACATGGATGCGGAGCATCAGCAGACAGCGTTCCTGGCCTGCCTTTCGGCGATGGGAGAGGAATTCGGCTGGGAAAAGTGACCCATTGAGAGCAGGAAGTCTGAGCAGTTTAGCAGGGGTGCTATATGGAAGGAAGCGGACGTGAACTATTCCCATTACCTTCCCGATCCGTTAGAACCTGTGTTAGAATCAACATCCCCCCTTCTCCCCGGAGAAAGAAAACCTCTGAAACCGTTGACACACAACGATTTCAGGGTGTCATGTGTTGACTGACAAAAAGATGTAGACTGTCGATGAGACTCATAAATTTAGAATTGCCAGCTTGCCTCGCCCTTCATGTTCCCAGTTTTCCCGCTCTAATGTATCAGTCTTTCTTCACCCGCAAATTAAAAAAGGCAATTGCATTCCACAGCATATCTAAAAGTGTGCCGTTTTTATCCATGTCCACATAGCGCTGTACAGTTTCTTCTCTCATTTCCTGTGTCAGTGCTATTCTACCGTCTGCTTGTATAATTCGTTTCAAATTTTGATTGAAGGAAACCTCCTCTGTGTATTCTTTTCGGTGGAGATAAAGAACTTCCAAAACACAGATCGTAAGAAGTCTGTCTTCATCCCCAAACGCAAGAACCTCTGGGCCGCTGATTTTCCCAGCTTTATAGGCGGGTAGAATTCTCTCAAGTTTTTTGACTTCTTTTTGTAGGTATTCTCGCGAAAGGCTTCTTGACTTACTATCAATAATTCGGGATAGTCGCTCCTCAATTCTAGTACTGTATCGCAGCATGCCACTTTCCGGAGCCTCAGCATAAACATTCAAAGCCTCGACGACCTTATCCCCCTCTGTGCGTAATACATTCTTTGTTCCATCTATATGGTATAAATGTACATCGTACGAAGTTATATGAGATCGTGCCACCTCATCAGCAGCACACACGCGAATTTTGTATAGAATAACCCCCCAGAATCCAAAAATAACATAGACATTTCCATCCGTATCGGAGTACTCAAACAGCATATTTGTGCCACTGCGGCATAAGCACTCCATTCCTCTCCAAAATACCGGATCTGTCACAATTTGTACAAAAGCGTTTCTACTATCTGGCGACAAAATGTAAGATACAATTTCTCGGTATTTTTTCTCATGGTATCCTTCGATTTCATTAATGAGGCAATGCCATTCGTATGCGATTTTTGCGACTGTGTGAAGGGCCTCTTGGGATATGAATAGCTTCCGCACATTCAGCTTTGTCAACAATAAGGATATATCAGAAAAACATACTTCTTTTATTTTTTCTGGCGTTGCTCCCGGCATTTCGAGTAAGCGACTTTTACCCCCAATATATACCTTCCTACCATTCTCTTTCGTTGTCGAAAATACTCGGTCTTTTTTTAAAATTGAGTTTCTATCAGATATAGTCGCTTTTTTTATCGTGTAATTTCTAATCTTTAGGTCAGTGCAAAATCGCACAGGATCCCAGTCCCGCTCAGTCAACCCCAAGAAATTTCTGAATATGGCCAAATTCGAAATCATAGTCTTTTCAAAACTGTCATTCGTGAGCGCATTATGGGTATGACAGACAAAACGCTTTCGCACTTTTGCACCGGTCAATGCCCACGGAATGATATCAGACTCCGTTAAATTCTTTTCTGTATTGCAGTATATACATTTCACAAAGTCATCCCCTCTTTTATGTAATAGCATTACCTTCCGAAGTTATTGCTGAGAATAGCGCATACTCCTTATCCCAGATATTGACGTCTATTGGCGTCGATAGTTTTTGTCCTCTTCCAAGCTGGAATTTATTATACAATTTACACCATTTTTTGTCGACCCCATATAATCAACTATAAAATAACAAACGGAGGCACACCCGCTCCTATCGCCGGTGTGCCTCCGTTCATTATTTCAGTCGGATAATCCGCTCGTACAGCATCACAAATTTCTTCTCTATCACCATATTCTCATGGTAGTGCCCGAAGAACCAGTATTGGAACCGGCATCGTGCCCGAACCTCGTCAAAAAAATTGGTCAGAGCATCCCGCTGACACAAGTCTCCTGCGAACATCTCCTGGATGCTGCCAGGGCAGCAGTGCGAGACAATGTAATCCGCCTCCCAGCCGACGCTGTCCAGTGCTGACCTCGCCGCTCGCAGTTCATCCTCGCACGGCAATTCTTCCGTCCACCAGGGTCTATGATCCGCCCGGAACAGTGCTCCCGCCGTATCCAGACGACGAAGGTTCTCCTCGAACGCAGGATCATCCGGTTCCAGGATGCCGTTCTGGATATCGTGGCTGCTGGCGCCGCCCATGGTAAAAATCCGATTCCCACTGATCTCATAGACCTGGCCCCGTGTCAGGTGCAGGACGCTGGGGCGAATCACCTGCACCCGTCCACCGTGCCACCCGCAGATGGGAAAAGTATGAAGCAAATCGAAGTTCTCGTGGTTCCCATCCACGAACAGCATCGTAAAAGGCCGGTTTCCCAACCAATCAAGCGCTCACTGCTCCGCCTCGCCGCCATCCCAGATTCCACCGAAATCGCCACAGATGGTCACATAGTCAGCCTTGCTCAGGTCTTTCTGCTCCGGGAAGGCTCTGGCGGAAAACCTGCTGAAATCTCCGTGGGTATCGCCTGTCATAAAAATTGCCATTGTTCTTCTCTCCTATTCTCTTTATTGCAGGCCCTGTTCCAGCACCACATCCGAATCCCGGAAGTGGACACGGATGGTCTCCGCATTCTCGATCGTGATCTTCTGGATGAACCGCCGGACAAGTTCCTCCTCGAACTCGGCGTAGCCCTCTACGCACTCCTGGAGGCTCT
>CAKUCE010000205.1 GCA_934643535.1 uncultured Clostridia bacterium
CCGGCTGGGAAAATAAGAGAAAAAACGTATCATGGGGGCCGCGCTGTAAAAGGCGTGGCCTTTTCACTTTGGAGATACTGCCGTGCCTCATAAAGCATTTTTGTTTGCTCCATCAATTTTTTTATGACAAAATGTCTTTACGGAACAAAGAAAAAAACATATAATGGCAATGGAATGTTTCTGATTGAATCATCAATTTGAATCATCAAAGATGCCATAAACAATTTTGGAATGAGGTGCGGCGCGTTGAAGCATTTTGCAGAGCCGTTCGGACAGATGCTTTCCGAATGGATGGAAAAGAACGGGTATACCGCTACTACCCTGATGAAGCGGATGGATGAAAAAAGTCGAACCGTTATTATTCGACTGATGAAGGACGAAAGCGGCTATAAGAGCTGCGCCGCTTTTTGGGAAAGATTTCAGAAGGCGTTTCCAGAATTGAATGAGGAGGATTTTTCACGATTTGAAAAGGGCGTTGAAGTGGTGCGGCTCGGATTGGAAAGATACCAGATCCATGCGCTTTTTCGAAGCCAGCTAATGGACAGGCCGGAGCCTGCGCAGGCTTCGGAGCTGGCCGACAGGATTGCGGATTGGGCCGGAGATGCAGAATGCCGGATTCTGGCGCTTGGATGTTTCGAGACGGAAACGCTCTTTGCCTTTCAAGAACTGCTGGAACGTCCGGAAATGAAAATCTCGATCGAGCAGCACGTGCTGGAAGACTGTACGCCGTTATTGTATTTTTCATTTTGGGATGGGATCCGGCTGCATTTTGATCCGCGTTATCAGCTCCATCTTTACAAACATGGCTGCCCCAAAGAAAAAACAGGGGTTTGCGCACAGAATATTCTGCTGCTGTGCCGTCAGGACGGGCGGCAAGGGCTTCTGCGTAAAAACGAAAACGTGTGGCAGGAACTGGAATGGAGCCGGGAACCGGAATTGATGGTGCTCTACATGAACGCTCTGACTCAAACAGAACCGCTTCGGGAAACGTTTTTGACCCCTTTTGGCTCCGATGATCTGGCTAAATTCATGCTTTCCTGCGCGGACAAAGAACGGAATCGGGTAATTTATCAGCTGAAGGAAGATATCGGCGTTGAATATCTGCCGGTGGATCTGCTGTACACACTCCTGAATGATCAGGCCGCCGACGTCGGGCTGGATTGGGAAAAGAACGGTACAAAGATCCGGGCGCTCTTTTTCTCCCGCTTTCAGAATCTGTATCAGAAAAATCAGCCTACATATCTGACCGTTACCCGCGGCGGAATGGAACGGTTCATGCAAACGGGCCGATTGTCGGATCACGTGGCCTGTTTCCGGCCTTTTACGCCGGAAGAGCGGAAATGGCTGATTGATTTTATCTGTGGTCAGGCCGAAAAGCGCCCTTCGTTTTCCATCCGTTTTCTGAAGACTGAAAGAAAACTGCCGATGACGCTGGTCGGAATCGAAGAAGAAGGACTGGTGGTCTGCCCATCGGATACGCGGTATCGTCTCGCCAAACATTACCGGGAAATGTTCGTTGCGGATAAAACCATTCTGGAATATTACAACAGCTTTTACCGTGACGTTCTCTGGCCGGAATGGACGGAAAGTCAGGAGGATACCTTAAAAGAACTGCGACAGATGAAGAATGTGATCTGAAATATCGCCGCTCCATGACGTCTGGGAGCGGCTTTTTCTAGGAAATAAAGTCATGGAGGAGAACGCTGCGGCGGGAAAACAACGCCGTCTGTGCGCAAAGCTGGAAAAAAGCGGCGCGACGTGCTATAATCAACTCCGTATCTATGCGCATATATAAGGAAAGGATTTGAACCGATGGACATTACCGCCATTCTTTGTCAGGAATTTCATCTGAAAAAACAGCAGTGCGAGAATGTACTCAAGCTGATCGACGACGGAAATACCATTCCGTTTATTGCCCGCTACCGCAAGGAAATGACGGATTCTCTGGACGATCAGGTGCTGCGGGAAATTTTTGATCGCCTGCAGTATCTGCGTGGGCTGGATAAGCGCCGGAATGAAATCGAAAGCGCCCTGCAGGAACAGGGAAACCTGACGGACGAGCTTCCCGCCAAACTGGCGGCTGCATCCACGTTGGCCGAACTGGAAGACCTTTATCGGCCGTTCCGGCCCAAACGCCGTACCCGCGCTACCATTGCCAAGGAAAAGGGCTTGGAGCCGCTGGCATTGCAGCTTTTGATGCAGAATGAAAAAAAGAAAACTGCGGAGCAGGTCGCAGAGGCTTTTATTCAGCCGGATAAGGGCGTTGAAACGGCTGAAGATGCGCTGCAGGGCGCGAGGGATATTCTGGCCGAACAGTTCAGCGACGACGCGGACGCCCGCAAAAAACTGCGGGAGCTTGCCTTCCGCACCGGCGTACTGGAATCCAAAAAAGCCAAGGATGAAGACAGCGTTTACAGCATGTACTACGACTTTTCTCAGGAGGTGCGCAATCTTCCCGGCCATCGTATTCTGGCGGTGAACCGCGGGGAGCGGGAGGAATTCCTGAAGGTGACCATCCGGATGGAGGAAGCCGCCTCTGTCGGTATTCTGGAACGGGCGTTTGTCCGGGAGGGCAGTACGACCACCCAGCAGGTGAAGGCGGCTTGTCAGGACGCTTGGGAGCGGCTGATCGAGCCCAGTCTGGAACGGGAAGTCCGGGCTGAACTGACCGACCGGGCCGGAACCGCCGCCATTCAGGTTTTTGGCAAAAATCTGCATCAACTGTTGATGGCTCCGCCGGTCAAGGGCAAAGTAACACTGGGCGTTGATCCGGGCTTCCGTACCGGCTGCAAGCTGGCTGTCGTGGATGAAAACGGCAAGGTGCTGGCTACCGGCGTGGGGCATTTTACCCTTCCGGGGCAGGAAGCGGCCAAAGCCAGAGCCAAGACTGAAATTCTGGCCATGTGCCGAAAATACGGCGTGACGGCGATCGCCATCGGCAACGGCACTGCCAGCCGGGAAGCGGAACAGTTCATCGCCGGTCTGCTGCCGGAGCTGGGCGGTCAGGCGGCGTATATGATCGTCAGTGAAGCGGGGGCCTCCGTTTATTCTGCCAGCAAGCTGGCCGCCGAGGAATTTCCTCAGTTTGACGTCAGCCTGCGCAGCGCGGTCAGCATCGCCCGGCGGATGCAGGATCCTCTGGCGGAACTGGTGAAGATCGACCCCAAGGCCATTGGCGTGGGGCAGTATCAGCATGATTTGAAGGAGAGCCAGTTGGAGGAGGCGCTGGACGGCGTGGTGGAAGGCTGCGTCAACAGCGTGGGCGTGGAGCTTTCCACCGCGTCGCCGTCGCTGCTGTCCCATGTGGCGGGCATCGGCCCGGCGCTGGCCAAGAATATTGTGGCTTATCGGGAAGAAAACGGCATTACCAGCCGGGCGCAGCTGAAAAAGGTGCCCAAGCTGGGACCGAAGGCTTTTGAGCAGTGCGCGGGCTTTTTGCGGGTGCGGGACAGCAAGAACGCGCTGGACGCCACCGCTGTTCACCCGGAAAGCTATGAAGCCGCCAAGGCGCTGCTGGAAAAGCTGGGCTATCAGCTTTCCGACATCAGGGCTGGCAAACTGACGGACCTGAACGTCCGTATGGAAGAAGTCGGCGTCAGAAAGCTGGCGGGAGAACTGGGGGTTGGGGAACCGACGCTCAAGGACATCGCCCGGGAATTGCAGAAGCCCGGCCGCGATCCCCGCGACGATCTGCCCAAGCCGGTTCTCCGTACCGACGTGCTGGCCATTGAAGATCTGGCCCCCGGCATGGAGTTGATGGGCACCGTGCGCAATGTGATCGACTTCGGCGCGTTTGTGGACATCGGCGTTCATCAGGACGGTCTGGTGCATATCAGCCGCATGGCAAACCGCTTTATCAAGCATCCCGCCGAGGTGGTCAAGGTGGGTGATGTGGTCAAGGTCTGGGTGGTCGAGGTGGACGCCAAAAAGAAACGCATCGCGCTGACCATGCTTCCGCCGAAGGCATAAGACGGATTGTTACGAATTCGTCACGGAAAAAAACTTGAGATTTCACAGAACCGATGCTTTAATAAGAGGGGAGCATTCATCCCCGAAGGGAGCCCTGAAAGATGGAGATTCAATGGTATCCGGGGCATATGGCCAAAGCCAGACGGCTGCTGCAGAGCCAACTGAGCAAGGTGGATCTGGTGATCGAGCTTTGCGACGCGCGTCTGCCTCTTTCCAGCCGGAATCCGGCGCTGAACGAGCTGGTACGCCATAAGCGCCGCATTCTGCTCTTATGCAAGGCGGATCTGGCGGAAAACGGCAAAACGCAGGAATGGCTCGCTTATTTTAAGGGCCGCGGCGTGGATGCGATGGCCTACGACGCGACCCCGGCAAAGACCAAGCAGGCGAAAGCCTTTATTGCCAGCGCCGCACAGGCGGTGGTGGAGCGCGGCGAACGCCGCGGCATGAATAAGACCGTCCGCGCCATGGTGATCGGCGTGCCCAACGTGGGTAAAAGCACGTTTATCAACCGTCTTTACGGCGGAAGCGTGACCGAGACCGGCGACCGTCCCGGCGTGACCAAGAGTAATCGCTGGGTGAAGGTCACGCCTTACCTGGAAGTGCTGGATACGCCCGGTATGCTGTGGCCCAAGCTGAACGATCAGCGGGCCGCTACCCGGCTGGCCTACATCGGCACCATTCGGGACGCTGTATACAATCAGGAAGAACTGTGCGTCAGTCTGCTGGAGGACCTGATGACCCTGCGTCCTGCGGAAACCATGCAGCGCTATAAGATCAAAAATGCGGACGCGAAAGGCTATGAGCTTCTGGAAGAAGTTTGCCGGGGACGCGGATTTCTGATGCGCGGCGGCGTGCTGGATATGGATCGCGCCTGTTCCGTGGTTCTGGATGAATTCCGGGCGGGCAAGGTGGGGAAGCTCACCTTGGAAACCGCTCCGAAGGAGGAAAAGCCTCATGCCCCCGAAACCGTCTGAAAAACGGATGCAGCATTTCCGGGAAATGCTGGCCTACGATCAGGCCCATCTGGGCTTTGGTACGTCGCTGGCCGGCATGGATGAGGTGGGGCGCGGCCCTCTGGTGGGAGACGTGGTCACCGCCTGTGTGATTTTGCCTGCGGAGCCTGTATTTCCATGGGTGGACGACAGCAAGAAGCTGAGCGCCGTACGCCGGGAAGAGGTCTATGCTCAGATCATGGAGCATGCGCTCTATGTGGGAATAGGCCGGGCCAGCGCCCGGGAAATCGACGAAATGAACATCCTGAACGCTACCCGCCTTGCCATGGAAAGGGCCGCGCAGGACGCGCCCGCTGCGCTCTGCATTGTGGATGCGGTGCGGGGGCTGCATCTGCCCTTCCCGGTCATTCCCATTATTCATGGGGACGCTACCAGCTATCATGTGGCGGCGGCCAGTATCGTGGCCAAAGTCACCCGTGACCGGCAAATGGCGGAATACGCGAAGCAGTACCCGCAGTATGGCTTCGACCATAACATGGGTTATGGCACACAGGAGCATATCAGCGCGCTTCGCCGATTCGGCCCAACGCCGGAACACCGGCTCAGTTTTATTCATAAATTTCTGGAGGAAGGCAAAGAATGAAAAAAACGCTGGCTCTGCTGTTTTTTCTGCTGCTGGTTTTGGCTCCCGTTCTGGGAATGGCGGAAGACAATCTGCTGTCCAACGGAGGCT
>CAKUCE010000206.1 GCA_934643535.1 uncultured Clostridia bacterium
CCGGGGCAAGAGGTATGCGCCTGCGGGCGCACCAAAGGGCTTTCCGCTCGCCCTTTGGAAACCTTCGGGCACCGAAGTTAGCGAAAAAACCATAGGATGATAAGTCCCAACCCGCGCCGCAACCGGCGCGTCAATCCCCATCCGGGGGATTCCTTGCTCCCAGTTTCCCGAAAACACATTCCCATGATACCCTAAGGCCGACCATCCTGTCAGCCTTTTTTCACACTTCCTCCATCCCCCTTGCATTGAAACCTTTTCCATGCTAGGATAATCTGGGTTTGAATGATTTTTTTCAACATAAATTACTCCATACGAAAAGAGGGAAAACACCATGGCAAATGGAAAATGGGATCTCACCTTCCTCTACAACGGCTTCGATGACCCGAGACTTCAGAAGGATATTGAAAAAATCCACACTCTCGCGCTGGAAGGCCGGAAGCTCCCCGAAAGCGAAGGCTCCGATGTGGAAAAGCTGACCGCCGTAATGCGGGCAGAAACCGAATTGAACGACCTGCTGTATCAGGCTTTCGGCTTTGTGCAGCTTTCTCTGGCTACCGACTGCAATAATCAGCAGGGACAGCTTTTGCTGGACCGGCTGAGCAATCTGATGGTGGACGTGCGGCTCACCGGCAGCGCCTGGGTCCGCTTCATCGGCGCGGTGGAAGATCTGGAAGGCGCTATTGCGCAGAGCGATTATCTCAAGACCCTTGCGTTCCACCTGCGGGAATGCAGGGAACAGTCCGCCCATATGCTGGACGCCGATCTGGAAAAGTGGGCGCTGCGCCTGTCGCTGGACGGCGGCGACGCTTTCTCCAAGCTGCGTGACCGCCTGATGGGCAGCCATACGGTGGAGCTGAACGGCGAAAGCCTGCCCCTGCCCGCCGTGCGCGGCATGGCCTATGATCCCGACCCCAAGGTGCGGAAGGAAGCCTACGAAGCCGAGCTACGCTCCTACGCCAAGGTGGAAACGCCCATGGCCTTCTGCCTTTCTTCCATTAAGGGTCAGGCCATGACCCTGTGCGAGGCGAGGGGCTATTCCGACCTGCTGACCCAGCAGTTGACCGAGACCCGCATGGAACGGGAAACGCTGGAAGCCATGCTGACCGCCATCCGGGAGGCGCTGCCGGATTTCCGCCGCTACCTGCGCCGCAAGGCGGAAATGCTGGGCCATCCCGACGGCCTGCCCTTCTATGACCTGTTCGCGCCGGTGGGCGACGTGCAGCTCCGCTATACCGTGGACGAAGCCCATGACCTGCTGATCGACACCTTCTCCAAGGTGCATCCCGGCATCGCCGCCCTGATGGACGAAGCCTTCCGCAATCACTGGATCGACTTCTTCCCCGCCGAGGGCAAGGAAGGCGGCGCGTTCTGCGAGGGCTTCCATCAGCACGATCAGAGCCGGGTGCTGACCAACTTTGTGGGCAGCTTCTCCGACGTAAGCACGCTGGCCCATGAGCTGGGCCACGCATGGCATAACCGCTGCCTGACCTCCGTGCCCATGCTGCTGACCGATACGCCCATGCCTCTGGCTGAAACGGCTTCCATCTTCAATGAAACGCTGCTGAGCCAGACCGTCCGCCGCAGCGCCGACGACGCGACCCGGCTGGTGCTGCTGGAAAACAGCCTGATGGAAGCCACCCAAACCGTGGTGGATATTTACAGCCGCTACCTGTTCGAATCCGCCGTGATCGAAGCCCGCAAGACCCACATTCCCTCCGCTCAGGAGCTGAACAGCTTCATGCTGGACGCGCAGGAGCAGAGCTACGGCGACGGTCTGAGCAAAGACGCACGCCATCCCTCCATGTGGGTGTGCAAGAGCCATTACTACTCCACCGGCCTGCACTTCTATAACTTCCCCTATGCCTTCGGCCTGCTGTTCGGTCTGGGCGTGTTCGTCCAGTTCCAGAAGGAGGGCGCGGCCTTCGTGCCCAAGTACGACAAGCTGCTGGCCTCCTGCGGCAGCGACACTGTGCGCAATGTGGCCGCTTCCGTGGGCATCGACGTCAACAGCGTGGATTACTGGCGCGGCGCGCTGGACGTAGTGCGCGGCGAGATCAACGAGTTCCTGTCTCTGAGTGAAAAGAAATGCTGAGCGAAGCAACATGGATCCATCGCGCCGCCGCGGTGTTTCAGGGGGCTGGCAGCCCCCTGTACATCGTGGGCGGCGCGGTGCGTAATCCCCTGTTGGATCTGCCCATCAGCGACGTGGACGTGTGCGGCCCTGCCCGGCCTGAGGCGGTGCTGGCAATGTGCGAGGGCACGGAAGTGCGGGCCCATCTGCGGGCTGCCCATTTCGGTACCGTCGAGCTGCACCTGACTGATCCGGACGGCACGCGGCATATGGCCGAATACACCACCTTCCGGGAGGACAGCTACCGCTGCGGCCACAGGCCGGATCAGGTGCGCTTTACCACGGACATCGCTGTGGACGCCCTGCGCCGGGATTTCAGCGTCAACGCCCTGTACCGGCAGGTTTTCCCGGACGGGCTGGGGCCGGTGATCGACCCCACCGGCGGCTTGGGACACCTTCGCCGGGGTGTTTTGCATACCGTCACCGCCGACCCGGATCAGGTGCTGAAGGACGACGGTCTGCGTATCCTGCGGGCTGCCCGCTTTCAGGCGGAGCTGGACCTGGAGCCGACGGATGCGCTGCTGGAAAGCCTGACCCGGTATGCGCCCCTGCTGCGGGACATCGCCCGGGAGCGCCTGAGGGAGGAGCTGCAAAAGACGCTGCTGGCGGACTGGCGCTATCCGCAGTTGAAACGCCGCCGCCCTGGCACGGAAAGCGGCCTGCGCACCATTCTTCACATCGGGGCATGGCCGGAGCTGCTGGGTTCTCTGCCCTGCCGGGAGGAAAACCTGTCGGCCCTGAAAAAGCAGCCCCGGCTGGATACGCTGCCGCCGGTCAGTCAGCGGCTGGCCCTGCTGCTGGCGGGCGCCGCGCCGGCCGAAGCCGCCGGCCCGCTGGAGGCTCTGCGTTTTTCCCGCCGGGAGACGGATGCGGCGCTTCGCCTGATGGAATGCTATACATTGGAAACGCCCTCTCCCGTTCAGGCGGCGCGGGCGGGGCTGGACGTGCTGGAGGGCGTGTGTCAGATGCTGACGGCGCTGGGGCAGACCGAACGGGCCGCCCGGCTGAGCGGACAGATTCACGCCCTTCAGGAAAGCGGCGCGCCCCTTTCCCTAAGAGAGCTGGCCGTTTGCGGGGATGATCTGCTGTCTCTGTTCCGCGCGGCGGGGGTGCCGCTGAACCGCATGGGCGGCGTTCTGAACGTTCTCTGGGAGCGCGTCGTTTGCGGCGAAGCGCCCAACCGGCAGAACGAGCTGCTGGACGAAGCCCGCCGTCTGCTGGACGAAATGCCTGTTTCTTGACGAGTTCCGGCCCGAATGCTATAATTTTTCTTCTGAAAGTACCTTATCAGGTACATTTGAAACGGCCTGGAAGCCGTTCTCCAAAGGAGGGACGCGCCATGGGGATCCTGAACCGGCTGCAGCTATGGTGGAACTGGCTGACCACCGATCCGCTGGGCTTTGCGCTGTATCTGCTGTATTTTGCCGTTTCCGTGCTGTTGACGCTGATCCTGCACGAGATTGCCCACGGCTACGTGGCCTATCGCTGCGGCGACCCCACCGCCAAGATGCTGGGGCGGCTGTCGCTGGACCCCCGGAAGCATCTGGACCCCATCGGCACCCTTTGCCTGGTGTTTCTGGGCTTCGGCTGGGCCAAGCCCGTGCCGGTCAACTCCCGCAATTTCAGGGGCAACTACCGCCGGGATGATTTTCTGGTCAGCGTGGCGGGCATCACCGTCAACCTGACGCTGTTTATCGTGTCCATGGCGCTGGCTGTAGTCCTGAACGGCCAATTGTGGAAGCCGGAGGTTATCTCGGCCAACGGCGGGGCCAGGGAGTTTCTTTCCACCAGCGGCGTGGGCTACAGCGTGCTGGTGGCGGGTTACGGCAAGGACTATTCCGAACTGATGCTCCATCCGTGGCTGATGTATGTGCAGCGTTTCCTGCTCATGCTTTATTCCATGAATCTGGGCGTGGGGCTGTTCAATCTTTTGCCCATCCCGCCGCTGGACGGCTACCATATTTTCAACGATATTCTGTTCAAAGGCCGGTTCCGCCTGAACCAGCAGGTATTTCAGATCGCGCAGGTCGTGCTGCTGCTGGCCTGCTTCTCCGGGCTTTTGAACAACGTCATCAACGTGGTGTTCGATGCGGTGGAGGGCGGCGTGCTCAACCTGTTCCTCCTGATCGCGGGGCAGGCGTGATATGGCGGTTCACATTCGGTTAAAGCAGTTCGACGGGCCGCTGGATCTTCTGCTGCACCTGATCGGCAAGGCCAAGATCGACCTGAAGGATATTTTCGTCAGTGAGATCACGGAGCAGTACATCGAAGCCGTGCATTCCGCGCCGGACTTCGATATGGACGAGGCCAGCGAGTTTGTCGCCATGGCGGCGCTTCTGTTGGAGATCAAAAGCCGCAGCCTGCTGCCCAAGCCCCCCAAGGAGGACGAGGAGGATCCGGAGCAGCTGCTGCTCCAACGCCTGATCGCCTACAAGCAGTTCAAGGAAACGGCTCAGCGCATGGCGGAGTTTGAGAAGAACGCCCGGGAGGTTTTCGGCAAGCTGCCGGAGGAATATCCGCTTCCGCCGCCGGAGATCGAGATCGACGGTCTGACCATCGAAGCCCTCTGGGAGGCCCTGAAGCGGGTGCAGGAGCGCGCCCCCAAGGAAGCGGAAGAAGCGGTCTTCCAGCTGCGCAATATTCACCGGGACAATTTTACGGTGGAGGGCTGCATGGAGGCCATCGAAAGCCGTCTCAGCGTAGGGACGGTGCGCTTTACCCAGTTGTTTTCCGGCACGCCCGACCGGGAGGAAGTGGTCACGCTGTTTATGGCGCTGCTGGAATTATTGAAGCTGGGCAAGGCTCATGTGATGCAGACGGGCAATTTCGGGGAAATGACCCTGCTGCCCGGAAGGAGAGAAAGCGATCTTGGAGAGGAATGAAGCGGCCCACATCATCGAGGCCATTCTCTTTGTGGCCGGGGAGCCGGTGGGCATCGGCGACGTGGCCGCCGCGCTGGGGCTGACCGAGCTGGAGACCGTGCAGACGGTGGAGGAGATGCAGCGTCAGTACGATCTGGAGCGCCGGGGCGTGACCCTGCGCCGCTACGGCGACCATCTGCGCATGGAGACCCGGCAGGAATACGCGCCTTACGTGGAGCGGCTTCTGCAGCCGGTTCAGCGGCAAAGCCTGACCCAGACGGCCATGGAGACGCTGGCGGTGATCGCCTACCGTCAGCCCGCCACCAAGGGCGAGGTGGAGCAGATCCGCGGCGTCAAGTGCGACTATTCCATTCAGTCGCTGCTGAACAAGGGGCTGATCAAGGAAGTAGGCCGCAAGGAAGCCTTAGGCCGTCCCATTCTCTACGCCACCACGGATCGTTTTCTGGAACACTTCGGTCTCAGCGACATCCGCGAACTCCCGCCCCTCCCTGTGGCTGAACAAGGGGCTGAGCAAGGGGCTGAGCCCCTTGACCCCGGACTGCGCGCATAGCGCGCAGGGCAGGGGGTGACCCCCTGCACCCCGGACTGTGCGCTATGCGCACAGGGCAGGGGCAGTGCCCCTGCACCCCGGACTG
>CAKUCE010000207.1 GCA_934643535.1 uncultured Clostridia bacterium
GGCTAAGGCACTCCATGAACACCCCTTTTCCAATTTGGGTCACCCCCTTGGGAATTTTCACGCTGGTCAGATCATAGCAAAGGCCAAATGCCGCATCCCCGATACTGGTCACTCCCTCGGGAATAACCACGTCTCCCCCGGAACCGGTATACCTCGTCAGAACGCCGTCTGTGATCTCAAAGTCGGAATCCGCAGCCCCGGCAAGGCCCGGGAGGAACAATACCGCAAGCAGGGTACACAGTAGAAAAAGACATAGCTTTTTTCCGTTCTTCATGATGGAAACACTCCTTTGATCTGGAAATGGGGCTGGATGCAGGCCGGAATTTTGAAGCGCTGGAACGATTCTGAACGCTTGCTTGAATCATAGAAAATTATACCATCTTTTCATAGAAAAAACAATCGTTTCGCTGAAATCGGGATGGGCGCCACCTGAGTTTTGGAAAAAGCTCCCTCCCATTTTTTCCCACCCCGCAAAATCCGTAAATTCCCTGCAAAAACTGCCTCCGGGGGGTTTTATCCCACCTCTATATGTAGTATAATCAAAGAAGGCGCACAAGAGAGCGAAAACGCGCCGGATGAATTTCGGAAGGCGTGAACGTCTGTTTTCCGGGTTGGGAGGGATTGAGGATGAACAGTGCATGGAACCAGATCAAAACGCTGGTCTGGAACGTTTTCAATCGCCCTACCGTGGCCGATTTGCTGGATATTTTTATCGTCGCCTATCTGCTTTACAAGCTGCTGATGCTGACCAAGGAGACCCGGGCCAGCGCCGTTCTGAAGGGCCTGGTCATGCTGATCGCGGCGAGCTGGATCAGCGACCTTTTGGGCCTGACCGCTCTGAGCTGGGTCTTGCAGAACGTGGTATCCAACGGCGCGGTGGTGCTAGTGATCCTGTTCCAGCCGGAGCTGCGCAAGGCGCTGGAGCAGATCGGCCGCGGAGCCATTCGTGAACGGGCCGCAGGCGGCGAAAGCACCCGGATCGTCTCCGAGATCACGCACTGCATGCTCAACCTGAGCCGCCGCCGGGTGGGCGCGCTGATCGTCATCGAACAGCGCATCGGCCTCAAGGACGTCATCGAAACGGGCACGGCGCTCAATTCCGAAATCTCGTCCGCCCTGCTGGAGAACATTTTCGAGCCGAATACCCCCCTGCATGACGGCGCGGTGGTGATCCGGGGCGACCGGATTATGGCTGCGGCCTGCATCCTGACCCTGAGCGAGGGCAAGGGCATCAGCCGGGAGCTGGGCACCCGCCATCGGGCCGCCATCGGCATCACCGAAACCACGGACGCGATCTCCCTCATCGTCAGCGAGGAGACCGGCATTATCTCCATGGCCCGGGAAGGTCATCTGACCCGGCATCTGGACCGGGCGGGACTGGAGCAGGTGCTTACCTCCCTCTATCAGCAAAAAGAAACCGGCCTTCTGTCCAGCCTGATGGAGAAAACCAAACGGCGAAAGGGGGACGCGGCATGAATACCGAACCCAAAAGAAACGATTCCGGCAGCGTCCGTCAGGCCCTTCGTCAGGCGCCCGCCCGCTTTCTGCGCGCGTGCCTGCATAACTGGGGCTGGAAGCTGCTTTCCCTTTTTCTGGCGGTCTGCCTCTGGGCGGGCCTGATCACACAGGATCCTACGCTGACCCGGGAGCGGGTCTTCAGCGATGTGCCCGTGACCGTCACCGGAACGGATACGCTCATCGGCAACGGCCTGATCGTGCTTTCCGGTCTGGAGGACGAAAACCTTTCCGTGCGGCTGCGGGTCAACGTGCCCCAGCGCTCCTACTCCAACGCGCAGGCCTCCAATTATAATCCCCGGGTGGATGTGAGCCGCATCACCGAAACCGGCGAGCAGACCCTGCGCATTCAGGCTTCCTCGACGACCACCTACGGCACCGTCACGTCCATCACGCCGGACAGCCTGACCGTAGTCGTGGATGAATACGTGACCAACTACCGCATCCCCATTACGCTGAACGTGACGGGCAGTTGCCCGGAGGGCTACTACGCCTCCACGCCCCAGCTGGATCCCGGCACGGTGGCCGTCAGCGGCCCCCGCACCATCGTGGATCAGATCGCCAGCATTGTGGCGGACTATGACCTGTCCCGGCTCAGCGCCAAGGAGGGGCAGGTGCGTTCCGCGCTGCCCATGAAGGTGCTGGACGCGGAAGGCAACGAGCTGGACCGCTCGCTGCTTCGCGTGACCAACGCGGGGGTGGCCCTGCGCACCATCACCGTAGAACAGAAGCTCTATCCCACCAAGGCTCTGACCGTTTCCGATCTGGTGCGTCTGGAGGGCGAACCCGCCAGAGGCTATGAGGTCAAGAGCGTGACCATTTCGCCTGTGTCCGTGCTGGCCGCGGGCGACAGCACCGCGCTGGAGACGCTGGATACCCTGTTTACCACCGCTTCCATTGATCTCAGCGACCGCAGCGAGGGATTCGCCACGGAGCTGACGCTGCGCAAGCCGTCCACCCTGAATTATCTGAGTACCGATACCGTCACCGTTCAGGTGGAGATCGGGCCCATCATTACCACCGAGAGCTTCAGCGGGGTTCGCCTGTCCGTGCGCAATATCCCGGAGGGGCTGTCCGCCGGGCTGGCCCAGCGGACCATTGATGTGGACGTGACCGGCCCGCAGAATACGGTCTCCCGGCTGTCTGCTTCGAAGATCACCGCTTATGTGGACGCCTCCGGCCTGACAGTGGGGGAATACGCCCTGCCCGTCATGCTGGTGCTGGATGCGGACGATCCCGATACGCTTACCTGGACCGCCGACCCGGCCAACGCCAGCGTGACGCTGCTGACCAAATAATTTTCCGGGAAAGGAGCCGGTGAATGAACGGCTTTACCAATTCCATTCTGTCGCTGCTGCTGAGTTGGCTCCGGCTGCTGATCGGTCAGATCTGGGCTGCGCTGAACAGTGAAAACGGCAGCCGTATGCTTTCGTTTTTGCAGAGCAACTGGAAGTTTTTCGTGATCTGTCTGGCGGCGGGCGGTTTTCTGGCCGACCGGCTGGTGTATTTTCTGCGCTGGCGGCCTGACATCGTCTGGCGCACCCGCCGCAGGGCCCGGCGCGCCAGACCTGCGGATTTTTCACAGGCATATGTTCCCACGGTCGACGCTTCCCGGCCGGATCAGCCTGCCCACTGGGAGGAACCCGTCCCCGAGGACGAGCCCACACAGGTTTTCCGGGGAGGCAATCCATCCTATACGGCCTCCGGCTACCTGCCCAGAGAAGAACGGAGGGCTGTGGAGGACGAGCATTGGCAGCAGATGCCGCCAACTGCGGCGCAGCCGCAGGCGGCCCCCTGGGCGGCTGAAAACGCCGCCGGTTTTGACCCCGTCTTTGACGACGATCTGGGCGGCTGGGAGCAGGGCGACGCGCTGGTGCGGCCTGACGAAATTCAGCAGGCGGCGCAGGGAATGGAACAGACTTTTGGCGCTTCCCAGCCTGAACCTCTGAACTATATCCGGGATATGCAGGCCGGTTTTGCCCGACCTCTGCCGCCGGAGCAGCTTTACGCCGCGCCCCGCAGCACGCCCGCTTCCGCCGGATCGGCAGAAGATACGCTTGTTTTTCCGCCGGTCTCGCAGGGGTACTATTCCCCCAACGAGCCTGCCGCACCCCAGTCCGCCGAACCCTCCGCGCCCATTCATCCCGGGCTGGACGTGGCCAGCTTTCAGCGCAATTTTGGCTGGAATCCCTCCGATACGGCCCCTCAGGAGCCCGCGCCCGATTTCTATTCCTTTGCCGACGCGGAGCGCTCCCGGACAGAAAACATGCCGGAATCCAAGCCCCGCAACCCCTTTGCGGCGCTGGCCCGCAAGGCCCGCGATTTTGTGGGTGTGGACGCGGATGACGACACCCGCTCCATCCGGGACTGGCAGCCTACCGTGCCGGTTCATGAGGCTTTCCATGAGCCGGTTTATCCCAAAAATCCCAACAATCATCAGCAGGAAGGGCCTTCGGCATAAGTCCCTTCTAAGCTTGTCCAAAAAGCTCGCCTGCGGCGAGCTTTTTCGCCAGAAACGGTTCTGGATACCCCCAGCATTTTTGTTTTTGAACGGAGGTTCCTCATGAGCGAAGACTATTCTCTGCCGCAGGCCTTTCAGGAGCAGATCCGTGCCCAGCTTGGGCCGGAGGCGGACGACTATTTCGCCGCCCTCGAGCGGCCCTATGTGCGGGGCCTGCGGCTCAATCCCCGCAAGCCGCTGGAAAATCCTGCCGCGCTGATCGAAGGTCTGGGAAAGCCGGTGCCGTGGCAGCCCGGGACCGGACGCTATCTTTCGCAGGAAAGCACGGCGGGCGTGCAGCCCCTGCATGAGGCGGGAGCCTACTACATTCAGGAACCCAGCGCCATGGCGGCGGTGGCGGTGCTGGATCCCCGGCCCGGCGAGCGGGTGCTGGATCTCTGTGCCGCGCCGGGCGGAAAGAGTACGCAGATCGCCGACGCGCTGGACGGCCGGGGTCTGCTGGTGAGCAACGAGCCGGTGCCGGGGCGGGCGAAGATCCTCAGCCGAAATCTGGAACGGATGGGTGTTGTCAACGGACTGGCGGTATCCGCCGAGCCGGAGCAGCTGGCTCCCCGGTGGGCCGGATTTTTCGATGCGATTCTGGTAGACGCGCCCTGCAGCGGCGAGGGCATGTTCCGCCGTCATCCGGAGACCCGCGCGGAGTGGACGGAGCAGTCTCCGTCCGGCTGCGCTGCCCGGCAGAGACGCATCCTGACCTCCGCATGGGCCATGCTTCGTCCCGGCGGACGGCTGACCTACAGCACTTGCACCCTGAACCGGGTGGAAAACGAAGGCGTGATTCAGTGGATGCAGGAGACGTTCTCCGACTGTGAACCCGTCGCCTTCTCCCTTCCTGCCGGGGAGGGCAGAACGCTGGACGCGCCTGAGGGTATGCTGCACCTTTATCCTCATCAGGTGGAGGGGGAAGGCCATTTCGTGGCCCTTCTGCACAAGCGCGGCGCTGAACCGCCCGCGCCGGCCCTTACGCCCGGCGAAGCGCTGGCGAAGCCGGACAAGCAGCTTTTACAGGCCTATGAGACTTTTGCACGGGATACAGGCGCGTCTCTGCCGCCTGCCAACGCCCGTCTGGGCGACGCGCTGCTTTCTGCGCCCTCTCTGCCGCCTCTTCAGGGAATACGGGTTTTACGGGCCGGTTTACGGCTGGGCGCGCTGAAGGGCAAGATATTTCAGCCGGATCACGCTTTGGCGCTGGCACTTGACGCTTCCTCCGGTTTTCCGTCGGTCTCTGTTTCTCTGGCCGAAGCCCGTGCCTATCTCCGCGGCGAGGTTCTGCCCTGCCCGGATGCTCTCTCCGGCTTTTTCCTTCTTCTCTACGAATCCCTTCCCCTTGGCTTTGCCAAAGCTTCCAACGCCCAGCTCAAAAACCACTATCCCAAAGCTCTCCGCAAGGGGTAGTACCCCTTGACCCCGGACTGCGCGCCGAAGGCGCGCAGGGGCGTAGAGAGACATGCTAGTTGGCCGTTGAATTACCGCCGTGGCACGACAGGTGCCACGGCTCGCGGGTCTGGTGTGATTTCCAGTTTGTTGACGAGTACAGACCGCCATTCGGCGACGGGCCTCATGGCTCGCTGAAAAATGCCAGCGTGGATTTGAACCCACGCTGGCATT
>CAKUCE010000208.1 GCA_934643535.1 uncultured Clostridia bacterium
ACTCTTTTCCTCTTTCAAAAAGGGCAAGGCTTTTTCCCTCCGCTGCCTATCGCCGCCCTCGCCCCCGCAGTCGGCGTAAGGCATACGCAACCCTTGCGGATTGGGATGCTTTGGCGTGGCGGGGCCAATTCAGCAGGGCCGTAGGCTGGCGGATTTTGGAAACAATGCTGGCCTGTGGCGCGAGCCGCGAGACCTTCCGTCGAGCGGCGGTCTATACCGGCCAACTAGCACGAAGCCCTGCCAGACCCGCGAGCCGCGAGGCCCTCCGCCGAGCGGCGGTATCTCCGCAGCCAAGCCGCTTTCCCTCGAGTACCCCCGCGCCCTATGGGCGCGGTGTGGGGTGCAGGGGGTCACCCCCTGCTAGTGGGCGGATTCCCAGTCTTTGCCTTGGGAGACCTCGGCGATGAGGGGAACGCGGAGCGTGACGATGTTCTCCATGACCTTCTGAAGAAGGGCTGAAGCCCGGGGGGCTTCTTCGATGGGGCATTCGACGACCAGCTCGTCGTGTACCTGCAGGATCAGCCGGGCCTTGAGGCCCTCGGCTTCCAGACGGCGCTCCACCTGTACCATAGCCAGCTTGATGATGTCCGCCGCCGTGCCCTGTACGGGGGTGTTCATGGCGGCGCGCTCGCCGAAGTTGCGCACGTTGCGGTTGGAGGAGCTTAGCTCGAAAAGCTCCCGGCGGCGGTGGAACATCGTCTCCGCATAGCCCCGCTCGTAGCCCAGACGGACGCATTCGTCCATGAAGGCCCGCACGCCCGGATAGCGCTCAAAGTAGCGCTCGATGAAACGGTTGGCCTCCGGGCGGGAAATGCCCGCGTTCCGGGCAAGGCCGAAGCCGCTGATGCCGTAGACGATGCCGAAATTGGTGGCCTTCGCCGCCCGGCGCATCTCCGGCGTGACCGCATCCATGGAAACGCCGTGAATCTCCGCCGCCGTGCGGGTGTGGATGTCCTGATTCTTGAGGAACGCGTCGCACATGGCCTCGTCGCCGCTCAGATGGGCCAGCACCCGCAGCTCGATCTGGCTGTAGTCCGCGTCCAATAGAATGTTTCCCTCGCCCGCCACAAAGGCCCGGCGGATCTCCCGGCCCTCGTCGGTGCGGATGGGAATGTTCTGCAAATTGGGCTCCATGCTGGAAATGCGGCCCGTAACCGTGGCGGTCTGGTCAAAGGTGGTATGAACCCGTCCGTCCCGGCCCCGCAGCTTCCGCAGACCGTCCACATAGGTGGACTGCAGCTTGCTCAGCTTGCGGTAGCGCAGCAGGGGTTCGATGCAGGGATGGTAGGGCGCCAGGTCCTCCAGCACCTCGGCGGCGGTGGAATAGGCCCCGTTCTTGTTCTTCTTCTGTGCGGGAAGACCCAGCTTGTCGAACAGCACCTCGCCCAGCTGCTTGGGGCTGTTCAGGTTGAAGTCCGGCACCTCCGTCAGCCGGTAGACCGCCTGACGGCTTTCTTCGATCTCCCGGGTAAAAAGATCGCTGAGCTGGTTCAGGGTGTCCAGATCCACCAGAAAACCCTCGTCCTCCATCTCGAATAAGACCCGGGTCAGGGGCTGCTCCATGTCCCAGAGAAGCGATTCCATGTCTCGCTGATGAAGCCGCTCCCGCTGCCGCAGGGCCATCGAATAGACCTCCGCCGCGGAGGAGCTTTCCGGCAGAGAGACGGCCTCTCCGGCAAATTCCGCTTCCAGCGACGCGGCCAGCGCGTAGTCCTTCTGGGCCGTGTGAAGGAGATAAGCCCCCAGCATGGTATCCTGACGGACGGCGGGCTGAGGCAGATGGTAGCGCTCCAGCAGATGGAACAGCTCCTTCGCTCCGTGTACGATCAGGGGGACGGCTTCCAGCACCGGCCGAAGCTCCGTCAGAATGTGATCTTCGTACATGCCGCCGCCCATCAGATCCCGCAGAAGGGGCATGCGCCACAGTTCCAGTGAAGGGGTCAGCAGGGTAACTTCCTCCGGCCCCAGATGAAGCACGGCAAACTCCGGCTTTTCCGCCGCCAGCGCCGCGGCGGCCTGACGCAGACTGTCCGGGTCGGTGAAGACCTTCTCCCCGGAGACGGCCTGAAGCCCCGGCAGGCCGGTCTCCTGCGTCATAGCCGTGGCGGGAGAGGATTTCCCGGTTTCCTTTTTGCCGCCGCCCGCCCGCTGTCCTGCGGCGGTGGTGCGGGGCTGAACGGCGGGAACGGTTTCGCCGCTCAAAAGGCGCTCCACGCTTTTGGCGGTCTGGTTCAGCTCGTATTGCTGCAAAAGCGGGATGCCCTCGTTCATTTCCTGCCACGTGCAGCGGGCAAAATCCGGCTGGATGGGCGCGTTGCGGCGGATGGTGCCCAGATCGCGGCTCAGGAGGGCCGACTCCCGGCCCGCCCGCAGCTTTTCGCCCAGCTTGCCCTTGACCTCGTCCGCATGGGCCAATACCTCGTCCAGACTGCCATATTGGGAGATCAGCTTCAGGGCGGTCTTTTCGCCGATGCCTGCGATGCCGGGAATGTTGTCGCTGCTGTCGCCCATCAGGCCTTTCATGTCCGGCACCTGATCGGGCCGGTAGCCGTAATGCTCACTGACGCCCTCCGCGTCCAGCAGCAGGCTTTCCGAAATGCCTGTCTTGGTCAGAATAATGCGGGTATCCCCGCCTGCCAGCTGCAGGCTGTCCCGGTCGCCGGTGAGCACATAGGCCGCATAGCCCTGCTCATTGGCCAGCCGCGCCGCCGTACCCAGCAGGTCGTCGGCTTCGTAGCCCTCCATCTCAAAGGAGGCGATGTGCATGGCTTTCAGCACCTCCCGCATCAGGGGCAGCTGGGGCCGCAGCTCCTCGGGCATGGGCTTGCGGGTGCCCTTGTAATCCGGGTACAGGGTATGGCGGAAGGTGGGCGCGTGGACGTCCAGCATCACGCACAGCGCGTCGGGCCGGTAATCTCCCAGCGCCTTTAACAGCATACTGAAAAAGCCATGCACCGCGTTGGTGTAGTTCCCGTCTCTGGTCACCATCAGGGGAAGAGCGTGAAAGGCCCGGAAGATCAGACTGTAGCCGTCTACCAGAAGGACTGAGGGTTTGCGCGTTTCGCTCATGAGGCCTCCATTCAGCAGGGGGAACGTTTTGGCCCCCGGCGGTCAACTCGTAGGATTCTCCTTTTTATTATACCATAGTTTGCCGTCTTGTCACGCCGGGGAAGCGAAGGTGTTACAGTTTGGGCCCGGCGGCCTTTCCTGTTCCGCGATATATCAGAAGCCCTTCAGGAACGCAAGGGCTGACCGGAAATGAAACGCATCCCTCTTGACAGCTCCTCAGGGATTCTGCTACAATGTTCAGGAACGCAAAAGAATGGCGTTCCCCCAATTTGACAAACGAAACGGAGGGTCGGGATGCGCAAATAACACTGCCATGAACCCATTTAATGGGGGAGGAAAAGCAGACCCCGGCGGAGGAAGAATTCCGCAGGGCTTGTTTTGCCGTGGCAGTGAAAAAGGCGCAGTCTCGAGGACTCCGCTTTTTTTGTGCGTTTTTGAACGCGCCGCCATGCTTCCCCCTGCTTTATCAGGAAGGAGGCTTTTTTCATGCGTTGTTCGATCCAGAACTTGACTTTTACCTACGACGGAAGCAGCGAGCCGGTATTCCCCGGCTGGAGCGTGGAGCTGGATACCGGCTGGCGGCTGGGCCTGACAGGGCGGAACGGCCGGGGCAAGACCACGCTTTTGCGGCTGATGATGGGCGAAATGGCCCACGGCGGGCAGATCAGCCTGCCCATGCAGCCGGTGTATTTTCCCTATCCGGTATCCGACCCGGAGGACATGACCCTGAACGTGATGCAGGAAGCGGCGGGCGGGGAGCCGGAATGGAAGCTGATGAAGGAGCTGCGTCTGCTGGAAGTAACGGAGGACGCGCTGTACCGTCCCTTTTCCACCCTGAGCCGGGGCGAACAGACCAAAGCGCTGCTTTGCGCCCTGTTCGCCCGGGAGGACGCCTATCCCCTGATCGACGAGCCTACCAACCATCTGGACCTGCTGGGCCGTCAGGCGGTGGCGGAATACCTGCGCCGGAAGGACGGCTTTCTGCTGGTGAGCCACGACCGCGCCTTTTTGAACGACTGCGTGGATCATATCCTCAGCATCAACAAAACCGGCTTTCAGGTCATTCAGGGCGATTACGACACGTGGGAAGAGCAATTTGACCGGCAGAACGCCTACGAGCTCAAACGGAACGAGGGACTGAAAAAGGAGATCGGCCGGCTGAACCAGAGCGCCCGGCAGGCGGCGCAATTTGCCCAGAAGGCGGAGAAGGACAAATTCCACGTGCCGGAAAGCGTTCAGCCTGCGGTAGACCGGGGCTACGCGGGCGCGCGCAGCGCCGCCATGATGAAGCGGGCCAAGGCGGCGGTGCAGCGGCGGGAACGCGCCGCAGAGGAAAAGAGCGGCTTACTGCACAATCTGGAACGGGTGGGCGGCCTGAAGCTGCGCAATCTGCGCCATCCCAAGCAGGAATTGATCGTAGTAGAAAAAGGCGTGGTCCGTTACGACGGGCGGGAGGTCTGCCGGAATGTGAATTTTACCCTTCGTCAGGGCGAACGGCTGGCGTTGACCGGGCCCAACGGCTGCGGCAAGAGCAGTGTCCTCAAAACGCTGGTGGGCGAAGGCGAAGCGCTGCACGGCGGCGTCCGTCTGGCCTCCGGGCTGGTGGTTTCCTATGTGCCGCAGGACACGAGCGGCCTGTCCGGTCCGCTGGAGGGAGCCATCGCCGCCCGGGGCGCGGATGAAACGCTGGTGAAAGCCATCCTGCGGAACATGGATTTTTCCCGGGAGCAGTTTGCCCTCGACATGCGCGATTACAGTCAGGGGCAAAAAAAGAAGGTGCTGCTGGCTTTGAGCCTCGCAACACCTGCACATGTATACATCTGGGACGAGCCGCTGAATTACATCGACGTTTTGAGCCGCCGCCAGATCGAAGAGCTGATTCTGGACTCCTCCCCCACGCTGCTGCTGGTGGAGCATGACCGGCGCTTTCTGGAAACGGTCATGACCGGGGAGATCCCGCTTTTGGGGCTTTAAGCAACTTAAGAATATCCTGATCCGCCGGGCAGAACTCATAACGGTCGATCTCCTCCGGGGTGATCCACGCGATGGCGTTATGCTCCAGCAGCGTGGGTTCGCCCTGGGTGATGGCGGCGTTGAGCAGCGTCAGGTGGATGGTCAGGTCAGGGTAGACGTGATCTACCTCGCAGAAGACCGTTCCGACCTCCACCTGTACGTCCAGTTCCTCCCGGCACTCCCGGGCGAGGGCCTGAGCTCTGGTTTCGCCCGGTTCCACCTTTCCGCCCACGAACTCCCACAAAAGACCGCGGGCCTTATATTCCGGGCGCTGGCAGATCATGAAGCGGCCATTGCGCCAGATCAGCGCAGCTACGACTTGAACCATGGAGAAGGACTCCTTTCAGGGAAAGGGAATGACGCGCCGACTACGGCGCGGGAGCAGGGCTTGCAGCCCTATGGGTTCCCGCCAGCTTCGGTGCCCGAAGGTTTCCAAAGGGCGAGCGGAAAGCCCTTTGGTGCGCCCGCAGGCGCATACCTCTTGCCCCGG
>CAKUCE010000209.1 GCA_934643535.1 uncultured Clostridia bacterium
CCCGGGCGTTCTGCGCGTCCTCCTGCATCTGGCGCTGCCGGAGCAAAATCTCCTGCAAAAGCTGCCTGGAAGACTGATCCAGCGCTTCGGCGCTCTGGCGCAGCTCGTTCAGGCGCTCTTCCTCTCCGCAAAGGCTGGCTTTGGCTTCTTCCACGGCGGCGTTCAGCTCGGTCTCGCGGGCGTTTTCGGCTTCCCGCTGGTTTTCCAGCTCCGCCTTGCGCTGCTCCATCTGCTGCTGCATGGCGGACTGGCGTGCCTGATTGGTCCGCATGGACTGCATCCGATTCATGCGGTCCATCCACTCCGCCTGATGCCGGTTCAATTCTTCTTCCAGCAGGCCGGTTTTCTCACTGATGGAAGCCTGCGCCGCCCGGCGGATCTCCAGCGCTTCCGCAGCCTGCTGACGCAGTTTTTCCGCTTCTCCCATGCCGCCGTCGCTCTGATTCAGCGTCGCCTCAATGAGCTTCAAACGGTTTTGCAGGCTGTCGCCCTCATTTTTCAGACGTTCTGCGGTCTCACGGCTGACTTCCATCCGGTTCTGGATCGCCGTCACGTTCTCCCGCATGGCGTGAAGCTGGTCGTTTGCCGCCAGCAACGCCGCGTGAGCCTGATTCAGCGCCTGCTGGCGGCGCTCCTGCTCTTCCTCTCCGGCGGTGCGCTGCCGCAGGCAGTCATCCAGATGGTTTTCCGCTTCCTGCAGGGCGTCTCTGACGCGAAGCAGCGTCTGCTCGGCGGCCACGTCTTTTTCTTTCAATTTGTCATAGCGGTACAGAAACAGCCGAATGTCCAGCTCCTTCAGGCTTTCGCTCAGCGTCAGATATTGCCGCGCCGTTTCCGCCTGTTTTTTCAGCGGCTTCAGATGGGTCTCCAGTTCGTCCAGCACGTCCAGCACCCGCAGCAGGTTTTCATCCGCCCGCTTCATGCGGCCCTCGGCCTCTTCCTTGCGGGCGCGGTAGCGGCTGATGCCCGCCGCCTCTTCAAAAACCGTGCGGCGGTCTTCGCTGCGCTGGCTCAGAATTTCGTCGATACGGCCCTGCCCGATGATGGAATAGCCTTCTTTGCCCACGCCCGTATCCCGAAAAAGATCCACAATGTCCTTCAGGCGGCAGCTGGAGCCGTTGAGCAGATACTCGCTGTCGCCGCTGCGGTACACCCGGCGGGTAATGCTGACTTCGTTATACTCCACGTGCAGCTGGCGGTCTTCGTTGTCGAACACCAGCGTCACCTCGCAGTAGTTCATGGGCTTTTTCTGCTCGGTCCCGTTGAAAATAACGTCCGCCATGCTGTTACCGCGCAGATTTTTGGCGCTCTGCTCGCCCAGCACCCAGCGAACCGCGTCCGATATGTTGCTTTTGCCGCTGCCATTTGGGCCTACGATGCCCGTCACATTCTGCGGAAAGACGATCTCCGTCCGGCGCGCAAAGGATTTGAATCCGTATATTTCCAGCTTGGTCAGGCGCATTCGCACCCTCCTGATTTCTTCATTGGATTTTATTGATTCTGATTTTCCAGCATTTCCAGCGCTTTCTTGGCAGCTTCCATTTCGGCATGTTTTTTACTGCAGCCCCGACCCTGCGCCATGGGCCTGCCCTGAATGGATACCTGCGCGGTAAAGTGCCGGTCGTGATCCGGTCCATAGGCCTCGATGATCTCATAGGACGGCAGTCCCATGTCATGGCCCTGCGTGTACTCCTGCAGCGCCCCCTTGCCGTCCTTCACCTGCCACGAAAGCAGCTTTTCCTCTTCGGCATACATTTTCAGAATGATGGGCTTGACGGCCTCATAGCCCCCGTCCATGTAGACGGCGGCCAGTACCGCTTCCATCGCGTCGGAAAGAATGCTGGGCTTTTCCCGGCCGCCGTTGGCGTCTTCGCCATTGCCCATGTACAAATACTCGCCCAGATCCAGCTGGCGCGCCAGTACGCTCAGCGTATGCTCGCATACCAGCGCAGCCCGGCGGGCCGTCAAAGCACCTTCGTGAAAATCCGGGTATTTCCGATACAGCATGTCGCTGACGCAAAACTCCAGAACGGCGTCTCCCAAAAATTCCAGACGCTGATTGTCCGGCAGCTTTGTGGAGGGATGCGTCAGCGCCCTGCACAGCAGCTTGGAGTCCCGGAAGCGATAGTCCAGCCTCTTCTGCAGCTCCTCCAGCATAAAACCTTCCCCTTTCCAGCCCTGTCAACGGCCTTGCGAAAACAGGCAGGGGGTGCGCCGAAGCGCACCCCAGCCAGCCGTCTTACTGATGCTTTTCGATATAATCGACGATGTCGCCCACGGTCTTGAGCTGAAGGATGACTTCATCCTCCACTTCCATGCCGAACTCGGTCTCCATTTCCAGGATCATCACCATAACGTTGGCGCTGTCGGCCTTCAGGTCCTCCACCAAACGGCTTTCCATCGTGATGGAATCGGGAGCTACCTGCAGCTGGGAGGCGATCATATCGCGAACTTTTTCAAAAACCATTGTGTGTTCCTCCTTTGAAATAATAGCAAAATATATCTATTCGGCGCGAGCCGTACAGACCAGCTGTTTTTCGATCTTGCCCACCACGTCGCCGGAAACCATCTTTTCCGCCTGATGGATGGCGCAGGCAAAGGCGTGAGCGTTGCAGGAGCCGTGGGCTTTGACCACGTTGCCGCTGACGCCCAGAAGCGGCGCGCCGCCCACCTCGCTGTAGTCCATGGCCTTCTTTACCCGGCGGAACGCGGGCTTGGCCAGCAGCGCGCCGATCTTGGAACGGGTATCGGCCAGCATTTCCCGTTTGATCATGCCCATCAGCGTTCCGGCCACGCCCTCCATAAATTTCAGAATGACGTTGCCCACAAAGCCGTCGCAAACGATCACATCCGCGCTGTCATGGGTGATCTCCCGCGCCTCCACATTGCCGATGAAATTCAGTTTTTCGTCGGCGGAGAGAATCTCATAGGCGGCCTTGGTCAGCGCGCAGCCCTTTTCAGCCTCTGCGCCGTTGTTGACCAGCCCCACCCGGGGATTGGCTACGCCCCGCATGGTCTGCATATAGGCGGTGCCCATCTGAGCGAACTGATGCAGATATTCCGGACGGCAGTCCACGTTGGCGCCGCAGTCGATCAGCAGGAAGAAATCCTTGCCGTTTGGCAGCAGGGGAGCCAGTGCGGGGCGCTCCACGCCGTGCAGCCGGCCCAGCCGGAACATACCGCCCGCCAGCACCGCGCCGGTGCTGCCCGCAGAAACGAAAGCATCTACTTCGCCGTCCCGCAGCTTAAGCATTCCATCCACGATGGCGCTCTGTTTTTTATGCCGCACCGCCATAACGGGGGCTTCGTCGTTGGTGATGACCTCCGGGCAGTCGGCAAAGGAAACCCGGCTCAGCAGTTTCTTTTCCTCCTCACTCTGGAAAACAAACTCCACGGTCTGCCGCACGGCTTCCTCCGGGCCTGCCAGAACGATCTCCAGCTCCGGGTTTTTCCCGAGGGCCTCCAGCGCTCCCTCTACGGGAGCCTGGGGGGCGTTGTCGCCCCCCATTGCATCCACATAAATTCTCATGAATTTCCTCTTTCGTTGATTGATCGTCAGTTGATCCTGATGCAGTACACGGCGCTGTTTTTCTTGCCGGTGGTGCCGATGATCAGCAGATCGTTATACACGGCCGGAGAAGCCTTGATCTGCGCATCGGCCAGCGTCAGCGTATCCAGCACCTGTCCGTTGGAGGCGTTCAGCAGGTTGACGGTTCCGTCGTACAGCGCCTGCACGATCCACGCATCGCCGTTTTCATTATAGACGGCCACGGGGCTGGAATAGGCCTCGGCAGTGAAATCCGCCTGCCATCTGAGCTTGCCTTCCTTCTTATCCAGCGCGATCACGCGGGAGCCGTTCTTGCCGTCCGTGACGGTAAAAATGACCAGATCGGAAATACGGTTCTGGCCCACCAGCGGGCTGGCCTCCAGACCAATATCGGAACCGCTCTGATACTTTACATCCGGCACCTCGTAGTTCCACATGATCTCGCCGGTGAGCGCATTCACCCGGGTCAGGTTCACAACGCCCTGCTTGCGCTTGAGCAGGATCGTATTGCCGGTGTACAGCGCGACGGTGTTTTCATCCTCCATATCCAGCGCGGGCGTGGCTTCCACATCGTCGCCCAGGTTCACGGCCCAGACAGGCGTCAGGCTGTTCACATCCACGCATTGCAGGATACCGGTTTTGTCCGCATAGTAGACGTAGCTGCCGTACATGGCCACGCTGCCGTTGATGTTGGTATACTTCTTTTCCTCGCCCTTCGCCAGCGTCTTGTAGGACTGCAGAGCGGAAGACAGCGTGATCTTTCCGGACTGGTAATCATAGGTTTCCGCCTGCTTGCCCAGTTCCGCCGTATAGAGAACGCCGCCCTGACTGCCGAAGATCAGCGTGCCGGTCTTGGAATCGAACAGGCCCGCGCCCAGAACGCCGGAGAAGCTGCTGTTCTTCTCCTTGCCGTCGGTCTGGATCAGCTTTTCCTCTTTGTTGGTCAGCAGATTGATCAGATGATAGCCGCTCTTCTTGACGGAGCTGCCCACCTTGGAATGACTCTGGCCCACGCCGAGGATCGGGGTGCCGTTAGTGGCCAGAGACAGGCCTCCGGCACTGGGAACGCCCAGTTCGATCGCGTCGCGGGTTGCCGTGCCGTCCAGCAGGTTGTAGAAGTACACCTTGCCGTCCTGACCGGCCACCATGACTTCCTTCAGGGCAACGGTGTCCCGTGCCTCGTCGGAAAGGGCCATGCGCTGCCGCAGCTGCGTGGGCCATTTGACGATCAGCGCCTGACCGGGCGCGTTCACGCCGTACAGCGTTTCGGAATTGGCCTTCATGCTGCCCACAGGCTGATTCCAGACCTCGGTCAGCTTGCCGCTTTCCACTTCGACGGTACCGAAGGCCGCATTCTGGCGCATGGGGCCGCTGCGGAAGGTAAGGACGCCTGCCTGGGGCCACACGGCGTAATTGGCGTTGCTGGTGTAGGTCGTGAACGGGTTGACAACGGAAATGGCATTCGTGCGGCTGAAGCTGGCAGCGCTCTTGCCGCCGTTCAGAACCGTCGCTTTCAGGGCCATGCCGTCCGCCTGAGGATCCGCCGCCTCAACCGCTTCCGCCGTCAGCTCGGGCAGCGGCGTAGCGTCCGGCTCGGCAGTGGGTTCCGGAGTCGGTTCAGGCGTGGCCGTAGGCTCCGGCGTATCCGTGGGAGCAGGCGTATCGGTAGGCGCAGGCGTGGGTTCAGCCGTTTCCTCGGGAACCGCCGTTTCCACCGGCAGCGCTTCGCCGCCGTTCTGAACGGAGGCGTCCTCCTCCGCAGTAAAGGAAACCGTGGTTGAATAGGCGCTGTCCTCGTACACGCCGCTTTCCTCGGTCATATACTGAGCAAAATACGCGCCGGTATAGGCGCTGGTCAGCTCGGCTTCCACCGTCCACGTGCGAACGCCGTCGCTTTCCGTCAAAACGCAGTTTTCGTCCGTCAGCTTCATTTCCGCCACAGGAGAATCATACTGATCCACCACGCGCACCCCGATCACCGTATCGGAGGTACGGAAGGTGAAG
>CAKUCE010000210.1 GCA_934643535.1 uncultured Clostridia bacterium
CCATGACGACCGGGTCTTTGCCGAACAGCTGGCAGGCGGTATTGGTCTCCTCCGGGTGTACCTGCAAAAGCTGGGTATATACCCGGTTCCCGGGCTTGGCGCACAGGTAGCCGATGGCGGAGACCATTTCCGAACAGGCGTATTCTGCGCCCATTCGGTAGCACAGCACCCGCAGGGGCCAGTCCGTGATGCCCGCCATGGGCGCTAACGATAAAACGGGCAGGCGCTCCGAATTCATCCCATTCTTTTCCGTCATTTTTTATGCCCGCACACAGGGGAACGCGGCAATGCGCCCGCCGCAGCCCGCATAGGGGATCAGCGTCAGCCGGTAGGCGGGGCCCATCTGACAGTTCTGAGGCGGGGGCAGGATAAAGCCGCCTTTTTCTTTCCACAAAGGCGCTTCACAGGCCGTGACCAGCACGTTCAGCTCGCCGCCCTCTTCGCTGACGGTGACGTTTTCGCCGGAGACCAGCGCATAGCGCCACTCCATCTCCGGGCCGGGCAGGGGCAGCGCCATCAGCGTGCCGCCGCAGAAAACGGACAGACTGCCCCGGTAGCCCGTCTCCAGCCGGGGGGAGGAGGACAGGCTCAGCACGATGGTATCGCCGCTCTGGAACAGCCGGGTCAGGGGGAATTTTTCTCCGGGCTGAGCCTGCACAGGCTTGCCGCCGTTCACGCTGACCGTGGCGCTGTCGGCCCAGCGGGGCACCCGCAGCTCCAGCGTGAACTGGACGGGCTGCTTCAGCTCAGTCCGCAGGGTGATCTCCTTGCGGCTCAGTCCTTTCACAGCGACGGTCATGCGCACGGGCACGCCGCCCAGCCGGGTGATGCAGCCGCCCTCCACGGGCAGCATATAGGTCAGGGTAACGTCGTCCCGGCTCAGCCAGACGCTGCGGCGCAGGACGTACAGGGCCCGAAGCAGGGCGCTCACATCCTCCTTTTCGGCAGCGGTGTGAAGCTGGCAGCTTTCATCGTCTGCCAGCCGGTTGGTGGGTTCCAGCGTGCGCAGGCCCTCTTCGGTCAGAAGGTCGGGCAGCGCGTTTTCCCACATCATCTCCAGCCGCTCGGCAAAGGCGTTCTCGCCGGTAAAGCACAGCGCGTCCGCGCAGGCCTCGATCTGCGCGCACAGCGCGTCCAGCTCCACCGCCCGGGCGGGATCCCGGCCCGCCAGATAAGGGTCGGCAGCGAAAGCGCCGCAAGGCATGCCATGGTAGCGGTTCAGGGCGTTCAGCCCCGTCAGCGGCGCGGCCGCGTCCCGGCCGGAGCCGCTGTACTGGCCCAGAAAGACGGTCATGGCCAGCGCGTCCGCCGCGCCCTTGCCCATGGCGAAGCGATCCATACGGTCGTAGAAGGCTTTTTCCTCCGGGGTATTGCCCTGGGATTCCCGCCGGTACTCCCGCTGGAAGGGGAACATGTGCATCAGGCCGGACACGTCCGGCAGCTGGCCCCGCATGGTCTCCAGCAGGTTCAAAAGGAAGGGCTGGCCCGTGCGGCGGTACAGATCGACCGTCAGCCGCAGTGCGTCCGCTCCGCAGGCGAACAGGGCTTCCTCGCTCAGCTGGGGCAGCGCCTGCGCAAAGGCCCGCATGGCTCCCAGCACCCGCAGCATTCCCTCTTTATCCCGGCTCATGGCCGCCAGCATGGAGGCGCTCCATACGATCTCCACAAAGCGGGACGGGTCGGCGGGCAACAGCGCCGCGGCGGCCTCCACGTCGGGCATGGGGGGCAGCTGGGCATAGCCGCCCAGCTTGGTGGCCAGCACGGAGTCCAGCGTGGACATATGGCGGGGACTCACCATGTTCAGCACCTGCTGGATCCGGTTTTTCATCGTCCCTTCGGGATGCAGGGCGGCGTCGGACAGGGGCACATAGGCGGGGTTGACCAAAGGGGCGCGGCGGTAAGCGGAAGCGGCAGGCATCGGACTTCTCTCCTTCATACACAAGCATCGGCATATGCCGATAATTCGCTCTATTCTACCTTATTATAGCGAAAAAACACTATCCGTCAATGCGCTTGTCCCAGAAGGGGGAAATGTGTATAATAAACAGGCAAACGGGCAAAAGGAGGTTTTGCTGTGCCGGCAAAACAAGCGAAGCAATCGGAAGGCCGCCTATGGGTGCGGCTGATGAAAAAACACCGGGTGGCCAAAAGCGCCGTCGCGCCCTGCCGCCGGGACGATCCGCAGGAGGCCCTGCGGCAGATTTTGCCGGGGCTGGACCTGAGCCAGCCGGTGTGGCTGCCCCGCCATCAGGCAGACTGGGACGAATACGCCATGACCCGTTTCCGCGCCGGGGATTTTATCGACGCTTTTCCCTACGATAGCATGGAGCTGAGCTATATCTATCCCGAGGACGAAAAGCGCCCCGCCCGGCGGCGCGACCCGGCGGAGGAAGCCTGAAAAGATCCGCTCGGAAAGGTTTCTGCCCTCTAAAGGAAAGTTTGGGCTGTTCAACCGGGAAAAAATCATGTATAATGCAGATATCACCCTGATTAAAGGAGGAATTTTTCCCATGCCAATGGTCAATACGAAGGAAATGTTCAAAAAGGCCTACGAAGGCGGATACGCGATCGGCGCTTTTAACGTCAACAATATGGAAATCATCCAGGGCATCACCGAGGGCGCGAAGATGGAAAACGCTCCCCTGATCCTGCAGGTCAGCAAGGGCGCCCGCGCCTATGCCAAGCACGTGTACCTGATGAAGATGATCGAGGCCGCCATCGAGGATACCGATCTGCCCATCGTGGTGCATCTGGATCACGGTCCCGACTTTGAGACCTGCAAGAGCTGCATCGACGGCGGCTTCACCAGCGTTATGATCGATGGCAGCCACCTGCCCTTCGAAGAGAACATTGCCCTGACCAAGAAGGTCGTGGAATATGCTCACAGCCAGAAGAACTACGTCACCGTTGAGGCCGAACTGGGCCGTCTGGCGGGCGTGGAAGACGATGTGAAGGTTTCCGCCGAGGATTCCAGCTACACCCATCCCGACGAAGTGGAAGAATTCGCCACCCGCACCGGCTGCGACAGCCTGGCCATCGCCATCGGCACCAGCCACGGCGCGTTCAAGTTCAAGGGCGAACCCAAGCTGCGCTTCGACATTCTGGAAGAAGTGGGCCGCCGCCTGCCCGGCTTCCCCATCGTGCTGCACGGCGCTTCCAGCGTCATCCCCGAGTATGTGGATATGATCAACCAGTACGGCGGTCATATGCCCGGCGCTCAGGGCGTGCCCGAAGCCATGCTGCGCAAGGCTGCCACCATGGCGGTCTGCAAGATCAACATCGACAGCGACCTGCGTCTGGCCTTCACCGGCGAAGTCCGCAAGCATTTTGCGGAGCATCCGGATCATTTCGATCCCCGTCAGTACCTGACCGACGCCCGCGACGGCATCCGCAACATGGTGCGCCACAAGATCGTGGACGTGCTGGGCTGCAACGGCAAGGCCTGATCAAGCAGGCGAAGAAACCCATAAATCGCATCCCTGCGCCGGAGAACCGGCGCAGGGATGTTTTCAAAAAACGGCGCGTCCCGGCGGAAAAGCCACTTTCCGCGGGATGCGCCGTTGGTTTTCTGTTTTGAGGATCAGATCTGCTCGAACAGAAGCCGCATCAGATCGGTGCCGTCCATCAGCACAGGCTCGCATTCCATTTCCCGCTCGCAGAACTTGCGCAGGGGCGCGCGGCCGTCCTTTTCCAGCGCCTTTTTCACCGTGCGGCTGTCATAGATGGCATAAGGCACGGGCGCGCCGTCGTGGGTGCGGGTGGTCAGCAGGGTAGGATGGTCGCTCAGCACCAGCAGGCGGAAATCCTCGCCCCGCATGGTCAGCTCGTCCAGCAGGGGGCCGACTACCCGGTATTCCACATTCTGGATGGCTTCCAGCTTGCGGCCCAGATCGCCCGCATGGGCCATTTCATCCGGCGCTTCGATGTGCACCGCGGCAAAATCGTCGCCGTCGGCCAGCGCTTTCAGGGCACAGGCCACTTTTCCTTCATAGTTGGTGTCCAGATCGCCGTTGGCGCCCTCTACATGGGGCGTTTTCAGCCCGGCCAGTCCGGCAATGCCCCATACCAGCGGCACGGCGCTGACCACCGTGCCCCAGTGGCCGTATTTTTCCCGGAAGGAGGGCAGCTCCATGGCCGTGGCCGCGCCCCAGGGCCAGATCATATTGGCGGGCAGTTTGCCTTCGGCTACGCGCTTCTGATTGATGGGATGATCCTTCAGCACCTCGTAGCTGCGAAGCATCAAAGCCTTGATATCCTCGCCCATCTTCCGGGCGGCGTTGTCATCCGTTTCCCGCAGCAGGTGGGGCAGATGAGGCTCGATGGGCTGCTCCAGCACGTTGTGGGGCTCGGTCAGCCGCACGGCGGACAGGTCGTGAGCGTCGGTCTTCATAACGCCCACATGACGGAAAGTATCGGTGACGGTGATCTCCAGCCCGGCGTCCTTCATCAGGGCCGCGAAAGCGGGGTCGGCCAGCAGGTCGTTCATCAGGGTAACGGCTTCCTGGCCGTGGATGTTGCCGCCGTTGTGGCTGTGAATGATCAGCGCGCCGCTGTCATCCGGGGTAACGGCGCACAGGTTGACCCGGAAGCTGACGCAACCCTTGGGCACCTTTACGCCCATACCGGCGGCTTCCAGCACGCTGCGGCCGGTGTAATACTTCCGGGGATCATAGCCAAAAATGCTGAGAATGGCGGTGTCGCTGCCCGCAGGCAGACCGTGGGGCACCGTCAGCGCCCGGCCGCACCAGCAGCCCGCCGCCCGGTCAAAGGCGTTCAGCGCCAGCGCTTCCAGCGGCGTTTTGCCCGCCAGCTGGGGCAGATAAGTGTCGGCCATGCCGTCGCCGATCACCAGTACATATTTCATTGCAGTTACTCCCTTTCTTCCAACCGTTGGGAAATCAGCCTTTTTCCTCCGAAGCCCTCAGAGCCTCTTCCACGGCTCTGCGCCAGTCGTTGCCCTGCTCCAGCGGCTCCATTTCCTCTTCGGCGGACAGGTCTGCCGGCAGCTCGGGATCTTCTGCGGGCGTGGGGGCGGGTTCGTCCAGATTGCTGGAAATGGCGGGGCGGCTGGCCCGGCTGCGCCTGCTCCGGCCCTCCTGGTTTCTGGAGCGGCCTTCCTGATTCTGCTGGGGCTTCTGCCACTTGATCTCCTCCAGCGGAAAGGTTTTCAGCTCCGTGGCGTCGCCCTTGGTCAGGCGGACGGTGACGGTCTCCTTCAGGATGTTCAGGTCGGTCACGGTGCCCACGCCCTCGGGGGTTTCCGCTTCCTTGCCCAGCTTGGGCATTTTCTTGCGGGTGGTCTCGTAGTGGTCTTCCTCAAACTTGAGGCAGCACATGAGCCGTCCGCACACGCCGCTGATCTTGGTGGGGTTCAGGGAAAGGTTCTGCTCCTTGGCCATCTTGATGCTGACCGGCTGGAAATCCCCCAAAAAGCTGCCGCAGCAGATGGGCCGTCCGCAGGGGCCCAGTCCGCCCAGCATCTTGGCCTCGTCCCGCACGCCGATCTGCCGCAGCTCGATGCGGGTGTGGAAAACAGACGCCAAA
>CAKUCE010000211.1 GCA_934643535.1 uncultured Clostridia bacterium
CCCAGAATGGTGCCCACGTTGCCCGCGTTGCAGTCCGTGTCCCAGCCGCACATGGAGGCCAGTTCGATGGTGCGGGCAAAGCTGCCCTTGCCGTAATACAGCGCCAGCGCGCACACGCCCGCATTGGGGATGATATGGCATACGCCGGGGTACCTGTCATAGCCCCATTCTGCCTGCAGCATGGCGAGACAGGCCCGCCAGTCCTGTGGATCGTTCTGATAGCAGTGCCGCACCGCGTCAAAAACCTGACGGTACAGGCAATCCGCCGGGATCTGCGCAAGACCCGCTTCGATCACCTCTTCCATGTCGGAAGTCTCGAATGCCTTCGAAATGGCCGCCGCCATAAAGGCTGCGCCGTGAAGTCCTTCGCCATCATGGGAAACGCTTGCCGCCGTCACGGCATAACGGGCCGCCCGGGCCGGGTCTGCCGGGGCGATCAGTCCCCAGGTGTCGATGAAAATCTGGCCGCCGATCTGCTCTGCCAGCGTCTTTCCGTTCTGATGAATGGAACCGCTTTGGGGCGCCGGGATGCCGTTTTTCAGGTTCAGATAGGCCGTGTGCTCTGTGCTCACGCCGTAGCCACCCCACCAGTACAGGCCCACGCCTTCCCGGCCGTAATTCAGCCAGGCCTCCGCCACATCCTGAGGCGTTGGCTCGCCGAAATTTTCCATATCGTCCAGCGCCCGGAGGAAAAACACCGGGCCGTTGGCGTCGTCATCCGCCGCAAAATGCTTATAGTCCTTCACATAGCCGTGAAGCTCGCCGTAGTATTTGCGGATGTTTTCACTGTCCCAGAAAGCAGGTTCTACCGGCGCGCCCAGCCGGATACCGGCGTTCATGCCTAAAAAGCCCGCGTAAATTTTTTCCAGAACCTCCCGCTGCACGGGATCACGCTCCTTTCCGAACAAAAGCCGCTTTACAGCTCATCGGGAATTTCGATGTTCATCAGCGGCGCATGCTGCTGCGCGCCGTACACGTCCCGATCCCCCACCGTACCCGAAGCGGTCTTGCGCAGGTAGGTGATCTTAAAGCCAAGGCCGGGGTCGTAGTTGGCAAAGTCAGTGATGTCCTCCACCTTAAGGCCATACAGCCGGGCGATGTTCTCCGGCGTGATTTTGCCGCTGCGCTTGACCCGCTCATACACCGCCGGATCGTCGAAGAGAATATCCAGTGTGACCGCAAAGGGGCCGCTGTTCTTGCTGCGCAGCACATGCGCCAGTTCGTAGAGCTTCATTCCGCGCTCACCTCCACCCATTCCGCAGGGAAGAATTCCGTGGGATCGTTCACCGCCATCAGGTGATAGACGGAGAAGGCGTATACCGCGCCGAAGGAAACGTCGCTGGGCGCAAAGGGGAACGCCAGATTGCCCGCGGTGGACTTACGGCCCGGATAGCCGTAGTGCAGGTAGCAGGAGCGGGTGGACGCGCAAATGGCGTCCGCTTTTTCCTGACTGTCCGCGATGACTTCGAACATCAGGCCGATCTCATGGGGCAGCGTGCGGTCAGGTTCCAGCTCGCCCATCACCGCGTCCAGCCCGTAATGATAGAAGTTGATCTGATAGCTTTCCGGGTCAATATCGCTGTAGTAGCTGCGGACGGAGTCCTTCACCGCCGCCTCCACCTCGTCCAGCTTGCTGATGAGCAGGGGATCCCGGATGCCTGCCAGTACGAAGGTACGGTAGGCCGCCAGCCGCGCGCCCTCCAGCTTGATCGTATAGGCGGGATAACGGATCTGGCTGCCCTCCACCCGCACCCGTCCGGGCGCGGTCTGAGTAAAGCGGCACCGGGAAAGATCCAGCTCGATGCCCGGGCCTTTCAGAATATAGGGATGATCTTTTTCGTAGAAGGTGTGAGCCGCCACGGAAACCGGCGTACATTGCCGGGTGCTGTCAGCGGGCCAGACCTCGAAGCCCGTATCGTCCAGACGGCCCAGCATCACGTCCTTGGCCGTGCCGGGTTCTGCGCACAGAGTGCCGCATTCCAGAATTTTACCGAGATGATAGCACAGCGCCGGGTCATGACCGCGGAAAATGCCCACCGCCGCAAAGGGCGCGGGATCGTAGGCCCGGCCGCAGACGATAATATCCGGGTGCTGTTCCAGCGCTTTCAGCACAGGCTCCGCGCCCATCTGCGCCACCACGCCGTTGGTAGCGACAAGGCTCTCCGCCGTCAATTCCGGCACATTGGGGGACATGGGCGTGACCCGGCCTTCCTCCATAGCGGAAAGAATGGCCTCGTTGGGAATATCGGCCCAAATCACCATCAGCCGGGGGTTCCAGCCGGTTTCCCGGGCGATTTCCTTGATAATATCCAGCGTCCACAGGGTATGCTTCCGCGCTCCGGAACCGCCTGCCGAGCCGATCACCAGCGGAATCTGCAGACGGCGCGCGCCCGCCATCAGCAGGGAAAGATCCTTCTTCGCCGCCATCCGGCTGACGATAGCCGTGCCCGCGCCCAGCTTGTGCGGGCCTGCATCCGTGCTGCCCGCGTCCACTACGATCGCGTCCGGGGATTGCTCCAGCGCTTTTTCCAGAGACGCGGCGGGAAATCCATAACCCAAAATGCCACAGGGAGAGATCAGCGTTGTTACCATAAAGGCCTCCGTTGGCTGTCATTCGTTTCGTGTAGGATACGTTCTTGCTTTTCTGGCATTCTCATGATAAACTAAACCCATTCATAAGGCAAGTATTTTTTACATTATACAAAGTATTGTTTTTCCCTTATGAGCCATTGTCAAAGAAAGGAGCCGTCATGCCCTTCAATCTCAAGCACGTCAACTACATTCTGGCCGTGGAGCGCACAGGTTCCGTCACGGCGGCGGCCAATCAGCTGTTTATTTCCCAGCCCGCCTTAAGCCAGGTCATCCGGCAGGTAGAACGGGAACTGGGCGTCCCCATTTTCGACCGAAGCTCCTCCCCCATGCGTCTGACCGCCGCCGGGCAGGAATATGTCCACGCCGCTCAGCAGGTAGTAGCGATCCATACCGACCTGACCAATAAGATCAGTGAGATCAAAGGCGAGGCCCATGGAACCCTGCGGCTGGGCATTTCCGTGCAGCGCGGCATGCAGATCCTTCCCCGGGTGCTTCCGGAATTTATGAGCCGCTATCCCCATGTCCGGGTGGAACTGGAGGAATTCGGCTCCAACACCCTGGAAAAAATGGTACTGGACGGCAGCTGCGATCTGGCGCTCATCACCACCACGCCTTCCAACAGCCGCCTGCGCTACCAGCTGATCGAAAACGAGGAGATCCTGCTCATCGCCGCCAAAACCACCCGGCTGGCCCGTTCCGTTCCAAATGGAACGCCCCTCCCTATCGCCCAGGCGAAGGAGGAGCGTTTCATCAGTCTGGCCGTGGGACACAGCATCCGCACGGTGCAGGACCGTTTGTTTCTGTTAAGCGGCATCCAGCCGGAAATCCTACTGGAATCCCACAATTTCGAGGCATGCAGGCGGCTGACGCTGGCGCTGGGAGCCGTTATGCTCTGCCCGGACGCCTATATTTCGCGCGTGCCCGATCTGGACTTGAGCGAGAAGCTGAACGCCTATCCGCTTCTGGACGGCGACATGATGCGGCACTTTTACCTTTGCTGCCGCCGGGACATGCATTTCACCCGCTACATGGAGGATTTTCTTACCATCCTCCGAAAGTGCCTGTCTCAGTCCTGACCCTGCCAGCGAAGCACTTCTTCCAGCGCGGGAATGGACGGTGAAGCGCCGGGCCGCGTCACGGCGATGGCGGACGCCTTGGCCGCCAGCTCCATGGCTTCCGGCACCGTCCGCCCGGACAAAAGCCCGCCCATCAGGAAGCCGGTAAAGGTATCGCCCGCGGCCGTGGTATCCACCGCTTTCACCCGGAAAGCGGGCTGGGCGTGCTTCTGCGTCCCGTCGGCATACAGGGAACCTTTTTCCCCCAGCGTCAGCACGATAGCGGCGGACGGGAAACGCTGCTGCAGCGCGTCCAGCTGCTTTTCCGGCTCTTCCCGGTTTTTGCCGTCGAGCAGCTGGCAGGCTTCCACCTGATTGAGGAAGAAGTAATCCACCATTTGCAGCGGGAAAGTGCGGATAGCGTCGTCCATGGGCGAAGGATTCAGCACGATCTTCATCCCACGGGCATGGGCTTTTTCCATAATATAGGGGATCCCGTTGATCTCATTCTGCAATACCAGCACATCGCCCTGACCGAAATGTTCCAGCACTCCGTCCGCCATTTCCCGAGTGATAGCGCGGTTGGTTCCGCCATAGAGCATGATGCAGTTGTCGCCGCTATGGTCGTTCTGGATGATGGCGCAGCCAGTCTTCTGGTCTTCCAGTACAGAAACGAAGCCGGTATCCACACCCGCTGCCTTCAGACTGTCAAGCAGGAACAGACCATCCCTGCCCACGGCCCCGGCCTGACAGGTTTCCACGCCTGCCCTTGCAAAAGCAACGGCCTGATTAAATCCCTTTCCGCCGCAGAACACCTTCATATCTTCCGCCGCGAGGGTCTCCCCCTTCTGCACGAAATGAGGCACCCGGTAAGTATAATCAATATTCAGGGAACCAAAGCACAAAACCTTCATCATTTATCCTCCGTAAAACGTTTTCCCCATGCAGTTTCATCAGTATAATGGGAAGAAGCTGCCTCTGTCAAGGCAGCATTCGAAAGGAGCGTCTTATGATTTCCATCGAACGTCTGGATTCCCGAAACTTCGGCCCTTTTTCACTGGACGACTTTATCCGCACCCAGCCGGTCACGGAGGTTTACCGCCGGGTGGACGGCGAATATCGTCTGGTTTCCGCGCCCTTTGTGGACGACTGGCCTCCGGAACGCAAGCGGGAGAAGGCGGCCGTCATCCTCTCCGATTCCTTTTTAACCTATGGGGCGCTGGAAGAAGGGCATGTGGTCGGGTTTATCATGCTGGCGAAAGCACTGGATCACCAGCGGATGATTGTGGACAGTTTCCACGTTTCCCGAAGCAGCCGCCGTCAGGGCATTGGGCGGATGCTATTCCAGCGCGCCATCGAGGAAGGCCGTCTTGCCGGTGCGCGGCAGTTATATATTTCCGCGTGCAGTTCCAAAGAAACGATAGGCTTTTACCTTGCCATGGGGTGCAGGCTAGCGGACGAGGTGATCCCGGCTCTGGCAGAGGAAGAGCCATATGATCTACAGTTAGTTTACGATCTTTAAGGAGCGGCCAGGCCGCGGAAAGCCGCGCCGATGGTTTGCCCCGAGGAAAGCCCCCAATGCGCCCGCAGGCGCATACCCCTGCCCGGAGGGGGAATGACGCGCCGACTACGGCGCGGGAGCAGGGTTTGCAGCCCTATGGGTTTCTCGCCAGCTTCGGTGCCCGAAGGTTTCCAAAGGGCGAGCGGAAAGCCCTTTGGTGCGCCCGCTGGCGCATACCCCTGCCCGGAGGGGGAATGACGCGCCGACTACGGCGCGGATTGGGACTTACCGTCCTATGGGCTTCTCGCCAGCTTCGGTGCCCGAAGGTTTCCAAAGGGCGAGCGGAAAGCCCTTTGGTGCGCCCGCTGGCGCATACCC
>CAKUCE010000212.1 GCA_934643535.1 uncultured Clostridia bacterium
GGCGGCACCCCTCCCGTCAGATACCTACCCTGTGTAGTCCCTTGTAAACTGTACTTTAAAGCAGCAAAAACGTCTCGTTTTCCTTGGGATATGATGTATTAGGAAAAATTTCTTGTGCCGCCTCAATGGCAGCCCTTCTTCCTTCTTTTCCGCAATGAACCAAATACAATCTCTCAACGCCAGCTTTCAAAGCAGTTTTTGCTGCATCCATGGCACTGCTATGACCATAGGGATTGGGGGTCGGAGCAGAACGTGCGCCAAAGGAAGACTCATGGATCAGGATTTTACTCCCATGTACGAAATCCACCATTTCTTTAAAACGCGCCGTATCCCCCGAATAAGTAACGCTCTCTTTTTCATTCAAACCCTGAAATTGGTAACAACGGCCCGGAGCAGCATGATGGCTGGGAATCCAACGAACCTGTATTTCATCAAAGTCCATTTTTCCTGTCGACGGGAGTTGACGGATTTTTGGAAGCGGAATATCCGCGTAATAACGTTCATATCCAGCGTAGCGCAAAGCCAATGAGGCGATTTCTTCTATATCCTCAGGCCCATAGATACACAGAGTTCCAAAATCATGATATCCGTTCATCAGATAAAACAAAAACTGCGCCAAACCCAAGTAGTGATCCTGGTGCATATGCGTAAAGAAAATCGTTCGAATTTCCTTTGGATCAATACCGGCGCGAAGAAGATTTCGAACAGCATGCCACCCAGTATCCACCATTATATGACCATTCAGCAGCAGGCTCACCGTATCCGCCTGCTCCATTTCCGGCATACAGCTCCCAACACTGAGAAATTCTACCTTCATCTTTTTCTTCCTTCCAAAAGCAAAATAGGGCGGCAGCCTGTTAGCGGCGGCCGCCCCGCTATTCATGGTTGCGGCTCAGAAATTACTCCATATTCGCCTGGTATGTTTTGTAGGCGTCTACATAGTATCCCAAATATTCATCATAGCCCATCTTTTTGAGTTGCTCGTAGTAAGCATCCAGATTGTCCAAGGAGTTGACACCAGTGATATATTTGGCGCTTTCTGTATTAACAAAATCGTCAATAACCAGCTTCAGCTCGGAAATCCGTTGCTGCGTCGCATCGTCAAAATAGATGGTGGGATAGGCTTCCACAAGATAAGGATATTCATTTTTCTCTTTGCTGGCTCGGTAGAAATTGTCAGGGTTATCTAAATCCCAGCTAAACTCCGCATCAGGATCCGTAAACTTAATGCGTTCCACTTCGCCCGCTTTAGTTCCTGGACGGTTTGGATTGAAGGGAGAAACCTGATAGACGATATATTCCCACGTGCTTCCAAATTTACCGTTTTCCACATCCGGAACCTGTTCGTTCCCATACCAGCCGCACACCATACCAAGCGTATCCTCGCTATCCATCATGGGGCCAGTCCAGGCATAAATACCACCCTTTGGTGTGAAGAAGAAATCCAGGAACCGCATGCAAAGTTCAGGATATTGCGTTTTGGCGCTGATGACTGCAGCGCCAGGCTTGCACAGAGAGACTCCCTGCCAGACCTGCTTGTCATTGAACTGGCTGGTCAAAGGAGCCATGGCCTCCCAATCGCTCCAACTGTCGGTCAGGGTATTGTACACAGGATTAGAATAGATCAAAATACGATTTTCAGCCAGTTCGCCTTCTACCATCGTAGAATCGACCGTATAATAGTCAGAGTCAATCAGGCCATTTTCAAACAGTTTGTGCATATAGGACAGATATTCGCCGTACAATTCATCGCCGCAGAAAACCGTTACATCTCCGTTTTTGAAACCAGGTTCCGTGGCGCTGCTGGCCGTAACGCCCAATGCAGTCCAGATCAGTTGAACGGGCTCATAAACCTTCTTGCCTCCGCCCAGCGGGATGGATTTCGGATGGAGTTCCTTAAATTTTGCCAGCACTTCATATAGTTCATCCAGCGTCGTGGGAATGCTCATGCCAGTTTCTGCCAGAGCCTTGGTATCAATAAAGGTTCCCGGCATATTGCCCATGATGTTGAGAGCGGGGTTCACGCAAGGTAGAGAGTAGATGTTGCCATCCAACGCCGTCACCACACTGCGGGCTTCGGGCCGTTCCTCAAAGGTTTTTAGAATATTGGGTGCATATTCTTCAGTGAGATAATTGTTCAGGGAAAGTAACTGACCTTCTACCTGGCCATAACGAACCAGTTCAGAAACGCTGAAGTTACAGCCGAGAATCATGTCAGGCAATTCGTCTGCAGCGAACATCAGATTAATTTTTTCGTCGCGCACATCGCTGGTAAAGGCGACAATTTCAAAATCAATGTTCATCACCTGACGGCAATACTCCCAAAACCAAAGCTTTTCGATATTATCCAGAACATTGGGCATAACCGCTACTTTCAGTTTGATTTTTTCACCCGTCTTGACAATAGGAAATTCGCTTTCTGTGTTCAGATAACCAGGCGTTTCCGCAATAGCAGTACAGGAAAAAACCAGCAGCATCGTCAGAACCAGAGCCAGTAAACGTTTCATTCTTTGTTCCTCCTTATTTTTTGTGGTTGTCCATGGGTTAACCTTTTACGGATCCAATCATCACTCCCTTAACAAAGTATTTTTGTACAAACGGATACGCGCAAAGCACCGGAGCTGAGGCAACAAACACCAACGCGTATTTCATGGTTTGTACAATATAGGCACGGCGTGCCAAATAAGCAATTTCTTCTGCATCCGTAGCGTCAGCCACAGAAAAGGATTGATTTAAAATCAACACATTTCGAAGCACAAGCTGCAGCGGCTGAAGCGATGGTTTAGAGGTATAAATCAGCGCGTTAAAATATCCATTCCAGTGGCCTACCGCCGCGTACAGAGCAATCACGGCAATAATCGGCTTTGCCAGCGGCAGGGCAATGCTGAAAAATGCTCGGCTTTCAGAACCGCCGTCTATACGGCAAGACTCGTACAAAGCTTCTGGAATGGAAGCCGCAAAAAACGATCGAGCAACGATTACATTATATACGCTAACTGTCCCCAGCAGAATCAGGATAAAAGGCGTATCAATCAAACCGAGGCTCTTCACCAACAAATAGCTAGGAATCATACCGCCTGAGAAATACATCGTGAACATGAAGTAAATATTGAGCATCTTCCGTCCCGGCAGATTATTTTTACTCAGCGCATATGCACACGGAATCGTACAGGCCAAATGAAGAAGTGTGCCAAAAAAAGTATAGAGAATCGTATTTTTATAGCCGACCCAGACTTGACTTTCTTTTAGGATATTTTGATAGGCCTCCAGTGTTATTCCGGAAGGGAAAAGATAAACTTGGCCGGTAGCCACCCTATAAGGGTCTGAAATGGAGGCGCTGACCGTAAACAGAAGCGGATAAAGCGTAATCAGCGCGGTCAGCGTCAAACCGACATATACAACTGCCTGAAAGATACGATCCCCTCTGCTTTCGATAATCAAACCATGCTTTGCCACCCCACATCCTCCTTTCCTTAAATCAAGCTGTTCTGAGTCAGATGTTTGGACAGGGAATTGACCAGCAACAGCACTAATACATTTACAATACTGTTAAACAGGCCGATTGCCGTAGAATAGCTGAACTCGCCGCCCATCAGTCCGACACGATAGGTATAAGTGGCAATAATCGTCGAAGCTTCAAAATTCAAATCGTTTTGAAGCAAAAACACTTTCTCAAAGCCAACAGAAAGAATGTTTCCCGTACTCAAAATCAGCAGAAGAATCATTGTCGGAACAATATGCGGCAGCCGAATCCGAGTCATAATTTTCCACCGGCTTGCACCATCCACTCGCGCCGCCTCGATGCACTCCTGATCGACCCCTGCCAGTGCCGCCAAATAGATAATGGCATTCCAGCCTGTATTTTTCCATATGCCCGTAAATACATAGAGCGTCTTAAACCATTTTGGTTCCGTCAAAAAACCGATTCTTTTCCCACCAACTGCCTCGATTAAATGGTTAACAATCCCATTGGTTTGACTGAAAAAAATCAGGATCAGTCCACATCCCACCACCACAGAAAGAAAGTGCGGGGCGTAGGTAATCATCTGCACGGTTTTCTTAAAGTGCTGATTTTCCGCCTCGTTGAGAAAAAGCGCCAGCACAATCGGCACCGGAAAACCGGCTATAATTCCATATAAGCTTAAACCCATGGTGTTGCTGATGATCCGCCAAAAATCCGGGTATTGAAAGAAACGAATAAAATGCTTCATTCCAACCCATTTGCTTCCCCATATTCCCTGACTGGCGCGGAAATCCTTGAAGGCAATCTGCGCTCCATACATGGGTCCATAATGAAAAATGGCGATATATATAAAAGCAGGCAGCATCAGCAGATAAATATGGCGGAAAGCATAAAGCTGACGCAGCAGTCGTTTTCCCCCAGCAGCCACCGAGTAACCTTTTGACATTCGTCTCATTCCCTTCTTGTCCGTTTTCTGTCGGTAGTCATAGTGTAGCAAGGACAAAAGTTCTGAGCAATCCTGTTTTGGTTTTTGAAGTGCCGTTTTTCCCAGCATGTATCATCTGGTCATTTATGCAAGAAAACAGTATTTTGTTGCCTGTTGTTGGAAAGATTCCGTGATAGAAAAATAAGTTTGTTTGTGCTATCATATATCATGTATGACACAGAAGGGGGGCTCCCTTTGAAAAAAAAGATCGTTTCTCGAACAAGTATCCTGTTTCGATATATCTTCTCTTATGTCAGTATTGTGCTGCTTTGCTGCAGCGTATTGATCTCCTTTAGCATTCTTTCTACGACTTCTCAGTTGAACGACGAATTACAAAAGCAACAGCACTATCAACTATCGTTAATTTCGGAAGAAATGGAGCGAATTTATAAGGAAATGAATGATATCGCACTGGACATTGCCGTTTCCTCAACCTTTAAGCCATTTCTTTTCCGGCGAAATGTCTATTATGAAATCGAAATAGTCGAAGCTTTGAATAAATACCAAAACCGAACATTGTTGGATGAAGGTCTTTTTCTCATTTATGACGGACAAGACTGCGTCTTTACTGCCAATGCAAAAGGAAAAATCACGACCTATTTTCAATATCTTCTGAAAGTCGATGATCCACAGGCATTGCTTTCCCGGCTTTGGACTTGTCAAAGCTTTTCCATCCTTCAGGATGAAAATTTTCAAAAGGACCTGCAGTTGTGGTGCTTTCCTATTCGGATTTTAGGTGAGCAATCTGAACAAAGTAAAGCCCTCGTGGTTTTTCTGGTTCAAAAAAGCGCTTATCAAGCCGCATTTGAGCGAATTATCGGCGAACTTCCAGGAACACTTTCTCTTTATTACGGAAAAGAGCTTTTGTTTCAAAAAGGGGATGAAACAGGCGACGAAGTTCTTCGGTCGGATATAATTATCACCAGTGCCGATGCATTTTCTCTGACGTTAATTCCGCATCGTCTGGATGCTTACCGTTATGCCGCCAGCCGTTCTAAACGAACATTAATTTTTTGTGCATTAATCGCCTTCATGCTGGCGGCCGGCGTAACCATCGC
>CAKUCE010000213.1 GCA_934643535.1 uncultured Clostridia bacterium
CCTCCGTCCATTGCAGTAGGGGGTCTCCTTACCGTCAAATACAGAAAGAAAACCCTGCCGGTAAACGCACCGACAGGGTCAGTATATCATATTTTCTTCAAAAATGCCATATTTTTGTAATATTTTTTCAATATTTAAGAAACTAATTCATATTTTTCGTTCACTGCAATAAAAAAGACAAAACAAAAAGCTGATGCTCAAATGTGCATCAGCTTTTATACTGCATCTTACAGGCACTTACTGCGCCTTCGCCAGCCTCTTGGCCAGACGAGCCTTTTTGCGGTTCGCGGCATTCTTATGGATAACGCCCTTGGTAACGGCTTTATCGATAGCGGAGGTGGTGACACCGTACATAGTAGCGGCGTTCGCAGGGTTCTCAGCGACCTCCGATTCAAACTTCTTAACGGCGGTCTTGACCTTGGTCTTCACGATGCGATTCTGAAGGTTCTTGGTTTCGCTGACCTTCACGCGCTTGATAGCGGACTTGATGTTAGGCAACGTCTTTCACCTCCTTGGTATTCATTCAGTCGCAGGGTATATTTTATCATGCAATCCCTGAAAAATCAATACCTTTTTTCCAATTCTTTCGCGGCTTCTTTTAAGGCAGCAGCATTCCCGCCGCAAACGCCGCAAGGCAGGCCGCCGCGGCCACTGTCAGCAGGCTTTTTCCCATCCAGCCAAGCACCAGCGCCACCGCCGCCCCGATTGCCGAGGCCGTCAGACTGCCCGTAGCGGAAAAGACGGCGGGAAAAGTCATGGCCCCCAGCACGGCGTAGGGCACATAATAAAGGAAGGATTGCACAAAGGGACTTTTTACCCTGCCGCGGATCGCCGCCAGCGGCAGCATGCGGATCAGGTAAGTCACGCCCGCCATGACCAGCAGATATTTTGCAAAAGCCGTCCATTCCATCAGTCCAGCGCCTCCTGTTCTTTCGCCGGTTCCTTCTGCGTTTCATCCTGCGGCACGGGCATCAGCCACGCTCCCAGCGCCGAGGCCGTCACGGCACAGAGGATGATCCGGAATCCGCCGGAAATAAAAGAGAAGAACGAAAGGAACTCAAACATGCAGCTCATGGCGACGGCGATCAGCACCACGAAACGCACCTGCCGGGATCTGCGGAAGGGCGGCAGCACGATGGCGATGAACATGCCGTAAATGGCGATGCCCAGCGCGTCCGTCACACTTTTGGGCAGCAGCCCGCCCGCCAGCGCGCCCAGCGCGGTGCCCAGCACCCAGCCGATGAACGGCCCGTTGGTCAGGCCGTATAGATAGGCTTTGCCCACCTTGCCCGGCTGCTGGGACGCCACCACGAATACCTCGTCCGTGTTGCAGAAGGAGAAAAGCAGCCGATGAGGCGTGGTCATGGTTTCGTCCAGCTTTTGGCTCAGGCTCAGGCTCATCAGCGCATAGCGCAGGTTGATGGTGAGCTGGGTCAGGGCCATTTCCGTCAGGCTTCCCCCGGCGGCCATCAGCTGAAGCCCCGCCAGCTGCCCGGCGCTGGTCACATTGAAAAACGAGATCAGAACCGCCTGAATGGGAGTAAGTCCTTCCATTGTAGCCTGAATGCCAAAGGCAAAGGCTACCGAAAGGTAGCCTAATGCGATGGGCAGGCCGTGCCGGAGGCCTTTTACGTAGTTTTTCAAAACATTACCTTCTTCTGCGCAGTTTGTTGACGACCGTTCCGGCTCCGATAATGGTCAGGAGCCAGCCGATCAGCCCCATCCGTTTGCCCTGTGCCCGGCGCTTCCGGCGGGATTTCCGCACCGGATCGCTCTGGCTGAACACGATCATGACCAGAACGGCCACCACCAGCCAGCCGCGGGCGCTCAGGCCGCCTTCATCCTGCTCGTGCGTCTCATGATACTGCTGATAATCGGCGGTGTTTTCCGTGATGGAGCCGATGACCTGCTCCCACAGTTCGGAACCGATGGAGGTTTTTTCCGCCGCAGTCGTCTCTTCCGTCTGGAACAGGCCGTTCAGGCTGATGTCCGCATTGTACTGTCTTTCCAGCAGGTCGTTCAGCGCCGTAAAAAAGCTGGCGAACGCCGCGTCGTACTGCTGATTCTGAAACAGACCGGCAAAGGAAGAGGAGGTGTACAGCAGGTTCTCGGCGTTGCTGGCTCCCAGCTTCTTTTCCACATTGCCGCCCATGACCGCCGCGAAGCTGTCCTCGCCCGCAGCGCCCAGCAGAAGCAGATCGTCCCCGCCCAGCTCCCAGCGCTGAAACAGCTGGCGGGCATAGGTCTTGACCTCCATGCCATCCAGAAAATTCACCAGTGCCACGTGGAGCTTCACGCCGGTTTCTTCCTCCACCCGGGCAGCATAAGCCATTACGTCCTTGGCGGTCAGCGTCCCCAACACGTTGGCGTCGTCCGTCAGCGCACCCCGGTTTTCCGGCATGCGCGCCGCCGCAAAGGCGGTCAGGCACCAGCAGAGGGCCAGTGCCAGCACCAGAAGGGCACAAATTCTTTTCTTCATCTTCGTGGTCTCTCCTCGTTCGTCCCGGCGGTCACTCATACAGCTCACAGGGGCTAACGCCCAGCAGTCCTGCCAGCCTGCCTACCGGCGTAGCGGTCAGCCTGCGGTTGAAGTCCTCCGCCGCACTGTTATACGTATCAAACAGTGCGTTTTCCGTCAGGTTTTTCCAGTCGCTTTCCAGCATGGCCGCGTAGCGCTGATCCCGCTGACTCTGCTGAAAGCTGTCCGTCGCCCGCAGCTCTTCCAGCACCCGTGCGAACAGAACGGACAGTTCTTCCGTGTCCTTTTTCTGCTCTTCCAGCGTTTCATCCCCGGCGTTCAATTTCCGGGCCACCTTGCGAAGAGCCTCCACATCTTCATTCCCGGGCAAATGGCGATCCGCCACCACGCACAGGTTCAGCCCGTCGGCTCCCTGATAGCTCAGCGCGTCCAGCAGGCCGTTTTCCCCGCTCAGAAGCTGAGTCACCTGCTGACGGTCCTCCCGAAAGCCGGAGAACGTGCCGTATCCCAGCCCGAACAGCACCAGCACAATGGCGATCACAATGCACACGCCCATGGGCAGTTTGAATTTCATGCTCGGTTGATTCCTTTCCCGTTAAACTGCGCCGCATCCCCGATGGGAAATGCGGCGCTCTTCATGTCAAAGCAAAGCTCAGTGCAGCTCCAGCAGCTTCTTTTTCAAATCGGCCTCCATGGCAACCATTTCCTTTTCGGCCTCCAGCCGCTTGGTGCGGCCGTCCTCCTGAATCTTCATCACTTCGTTGATGGTATCCATCAGGCTCTGGTTGGTCTGCTTCAGGGTCTCCAGATCGATGATGCCCCGTTCGGCCTCCTGTGCGGTCTGGATGGTGCCAGTCTTGAGCGCCTCGGCGTTCTTGCGCAGCAGTTCGTTGGTCATGTTGGTCACAGCTGTCTGGGCCTTCAGCGCCTCCTGACTGCGGTGCATTCCCAGCGCGATCACGATCTGGCTTTTCCAAAGCGGCAGCGTGTTGGAGAGGGTGCTCTGAATGCGTTCCACCAGCAGACTGTCATTATTCTGCAAAAGCCGGATCTGGGGAGCCATCTGCAGGGCCACCTGCCGGGTCAGCTTCAGATCGTGAAGCTTTTTTTCGAAGCGGTCGCAGTTGGCGGCAAGGTCGTTGGCCCGCTGAGCGTCCATCGCGTCGCCGGTCTCGGCGGCTTTCTTCTTCAGTTCTTCCAGTTCGCCCTCCCGGACTTCCTTCAATTTCTGCTCACCGGCGATGATATACATCGTCAGTTCCTTGAAATACTGGGTGTTCATGTCGTACAGGTGATTGAACATGCTTACGTCCTTGAGCAGCTGCACCTGATGATTTTCCAGCTGGCTGGCGATGGTGTCCACATTGGCGTCCACCTTATCGTACTTGGTCTGCATATCGCTGACGGCCTTCTGAGCGTTCCAGAACAGGCCCTTGATGCCGCTTGGCTTTTCGGCGGCAGCGCTGAATCCCCTGATCTCGTTGACCAGGTTCACCAGCATATCGCCCACTTCGCCCGTATCCTTGGTGCGGATGGTGGCCAGCGCGCTGTCGCTGAAATCGGCGATCTTCTTCTGAGCGTCCGCGCCGTAAAGCAGCACGTGGTCAGAGTTATTCACGTCGATCTTCTTGACGAACTCTTCAATGCTCTTTTTATCTTCCTCGGTCAGCATGGTCGTATCCATCTGCCGGACCGCCTCGCTGGCGGCCTGCGCCGCGGCGGTAGCGCTGGGAGCGGCCTGCGCCATGGCTTCCAGCTGCTGATTGGTTTCTTCCAACTGAGCTTTCTCCTTTGCGACCGACGAAGGATCGAGGGTCAGAACGGGCATCTGCCGGGTCTCGGAATTCTGCTGCTTCAATTCACTCATGGAAAGGTTCCTCCTTCAATCATTCTATCGTCGATTTGGTGAAAATCAGTCTTCTTTTTTGGCCTGTGCGGCGGCCTGACCGTCATACACGGGATAGACCCCGCCGGACAGGGTGGGCGCCTGGGGCATATGCTGCCGTGCCGCTTGCTCCGCATTGCTGACCGCCTGCTGCACGCCATGATCCGTGTGAAGGGCAGGCACGCTCTGCCGGGCCTGCGCTTCCTGCGCGGCCCGCTGCTGACGGCGCTGCTCCGCCAGCGCCGCGTCCAGTCTGGCCGCCTGCTTGGCCTGTTCGGCGGCTTTTTCCAGTTCGCTTTCCGTCAGGCCGTCCCGCTTGAGCATCTGCTCCAGCACATCGATATCGGTGGCGATGTCCAGCATATCGTCCTTATAAAGATTCTTCAGCATTTTCTGGCAACCGGTGATCACCACGCCCAGCGCATCGTCTATGCGGTGCTGCGCCTCCTTCGCCTCGGACATGGGCAGGTTACGCTCATCCAGCTTGCGATAGCTCTTGACCATCTTCAGCGTAGTGGGCAGGTAATAGTCCATGAACTTCCGGATCTGCGGGGCACGGGCAGGATTTTCATACACGGCCTGAAAGATCGCCGCACAGTTTTCTTCCAGATCGTCCAGCTTGGCCGACAGGGACTCGTCGGGAATCAAATCGTTTTCCTTCCGAATTTCAGCGATAATTTCCCGGCCCTTGGTCAGGAGCTGATCCACGTCCGGGTTGCCCGTATTGGCCTTGAGCCGCTCCAGTGTGTCGTTCTTCCGCTTTTCCTCTTCCCTGGCGGCTTCTGCGGCGGCCTCCTCGGCCATTTTCTTTTTCTGATCCTCGGTTGTCAGGTCCAGTCCCTGGGCCATGGTACGGATTACCGCGCTGACAAACGCGCTTACCGCCAGCTGCACCGCCAGGCTGAACAGGCCATGAATCTTAAAAATCGAACTGAGCAGCACGAACGTCACTCCGAAAGCAACCGCCCCCGCGCCGTTGCCGCTCTTTTTTTTCTTTCCTTTACTCATTGCAGGCTCCTTCATCCATCCGCTATATGCGGGCCGTTTTGCGTCCCGCGTCTTGTTTCACGCATTGCATTATACCAT
>CAKUCE010000214.1 GCA_934643535.1 uncultured Clostridia bacterium
GCACATAGGGGGCGTAATAGGCGTTGAAGCCGGTCTGAATAATGTTGATGGTGGCTGCCAGCCCCAGCGCGCTGGAATAGATGGCGTTTTCGCTCAGCCCCATCAGGTTTCGCAGCACGACGGAATTGGCGTTGGTGTTGAACCAGTTCAGCATGGCCAGCGGGGCCAGAGGCAGGGCAAAGCGGGAAATTTCCCGTACAAAGGGCCGGTCGATCTCCCGGCTGAACCGCACGTCAAAGCGGCTGCGCTGCAGCCGCAGGCATACCAGACAAAACAGCCCCATCAGCCCCGTCAGAACCCCGATGGCAGTCTGCCCCGTGGCGTCGCCGAAGCCCACCGCCAGATAGGCCAGCTTTGTCACCACCACATGACACACGCCCTGAATGGTGTAGAGCCGGGCATTCTGCTCCATGCGGTAGCTCAGGGACAGAAAGCGGAACAGCACCAGAAAGAAGCTGAAAATGCAAAGCTGGACGAAAACGCCCCGGCTTTCCGTGCCCATGATCTGCACCGACAGAGAGCGCCAGAAAAAGCTCAGGATCAGCGAAAGGACGATGCTGAACCCCAGCGGGACGAGGGTGCAGAAGGTATACAGCCCTTTGCGGCTCGCCTTTCCCGGCGGCTCCCGGAAGAAGCGCACGTAGGCCTGATCCAGCCCCAGATAGCAGATGGAGGCAATCAGCGAGCCATAAGTAGAGAACATGTTGAACTTCGCCAGTTCCTCCGGCACAAACAGCCGGGTGGCGATGGGGGAGGAGATAAAGCCCAGCAGGAAGCTGATCCATGTCATCATGGAAAAGCCCACCATGTTTTTCAGAAATTTTTTCTTGCTCTGATCCATTGTGCTGCGGGAAGGGGCTGTTCCCGTGCTCCTTTCGTTAGGCTGCTACTTTGCTATTCGAGGCTGTTACTCGGTTTTGGGCGCAAGGCCGTTTCCATGGGGCAGGAAAACGGTGAAGACGGTGGCTTCGTCCCCGGATTCCAGCAGGAGCCGTCCGCCGTATTCTTCCAGACGGTGGCGGACGATGGCCAGTCCCATGCCGCGGTTTTCGCCCTTGGTGGAAAAGCCCGGCTCGAAGATTCTTTCCCGCAGGTCGGCGGGGATAGCCGCGCCGTTATTGCGGATAGTAAAGGCAAACTCCCGCAGGCTTTCCGAGACGGACAGGGAAATTCGGGGCTCCTGCGCCTGCGCGGCGGCGTCCATGGCGTTGTCCAGCAAATTGCCGATCACGCAGCAAAGCTCCCACGCGGGCATGGCGATCCCTTCCAGCGTGCTGCGCACGTCCAGTTCCAGCAAGATGCCCCGCTGCTCGCATTCGGCGTTTTTGACCTGCAATAGGGCGTTAAAGGCCGTTACTTTGGTGCGAAGCACCCGGGATACGGCGTGAAGCTGAGAATAGACCGTTTCCAGATAATTCGTCGCCTCTTGATACTCGCCCATTTCCATCAGGCTGTAGACCACCTGAAGATGGTTGAGAAAATCATGCCGCTGGGCCCGCAGCTTCAGATTCAGCGCGTCCATCTGCCGGTTCACCGTCTGAAGCTCGGCAATGGTGCGCATCCGGCGGCGGGTCGCCAGCGCTTCCTGAATATCCAGCACCGCGCCCCAACCGGCGACCAATGCGCCGATGACGGCGATGGCCCGGAGAGAAAGCCGGTTCTGCCAGGAAAAGTCCATCCAGAAAACATAGACCACGAAAAACAGCAGAGCCACGATCTGCAGGGCGTTGACGGCAATGGCGTACACAACGGTCTTGCCGATATTCGGTTTTCGGAAGGCTTTCAGCATACTTTTCTCCGCGGCGGGTCAGGATAGGGAAGGTTCAAACGCCGCAGGTTCACTATACACGCTTTCGCCCAAAAATTCAATCCTTGAGCCAGTCCCGGTACTTTTCCGGCGGGTAGGTGCGGCGAACCATTTCCTTTAGAAAGCGCAGATCCTCTTCGGAATAGAAAGAAGCGTATTTCTGATACAGCACCCGCAGGGCGGAAAGGCTCTGCACCCGCAGGCTGTAGTCGTTCAGCTTGATAAAGTTGGCGGAAAAAGGCGTCAGCTTATCGAAAAGCACGCCCATCACGTCGTCGGTAATCCAGCTGATATGCCCCTGCCCCAGCCGGACGGTCTTGTACTGGTCGTTCAGCACCATCATACTGCCGTGGGTATAGCGGTTGATGCTGGTCAGAAGGAAGCTCTCCAACTGGTCGCGGAGACTTTCCAGCGTCTGCTTGTAGGGGGCGTAGCTGCGCAGCATCTGGGTCAGCTGGCTCAGCATGGGGTTGGAGGTCAGAAAAAGAGAACCCAGCCAGGGACGGAGCGCCGTTTCCAACTCCTCCTGCATGACGGGAATAGCCAAATCCACACCCCCAAATGTGCTTTGTAACAACAATGTAGATTTCTACATTTTTTGTCATAAACCCTTGCGGCAGGTTAAGAAAATATTTCGTTCCGGACATTTTTTCTTCCAAACTTAATGCTTATTCAACAAAACAAAATAAATATGCACTTTCAAAACTAGGTTTTGTGGATGAATTTTGCCCCTCCCCTATGGATAGAAGCCCCCGGGAGGAAAACCGCATGAAATGTCGTTTCCTATACAAATTGGCAGATCACGGGAAAACTCTTGCCAAATGCGCCGAAAATTGGTATGATGAAGCACGGTCACTTTTGGAGGCGAAAGACGGGTCTTTGGTTTTCCATAGGCGGGTTTTTGATGGGAACTTTCAGTGTGGAAAAGTTTTCCATAAGTCTTTTGCATAATATACATTTTATACATTGTGAAGAGGGATTGGCACTATGACGAACGCGGGGGAACTCTGGGAAAGCGCATGCGGGATCCTGAAGCAGGAAATGACGGACATCAGTTATCAGACCTGGATCGAGTCCTCGCTGAAGCCCTTTGGCCTCATTGGCGACACGCTGATTCTGGAATGCATCAACGCCATGATGCGAGAATACGGCATCAACCGGATCATGCCCCAGATCCAGAACGCCGTCTCCACAGCGGCCGGAAAGGCCCTGACGGTGGAGGCGCTCTGTCAGGAGGAGATGGACAGCCGCGTCCGGGAACTGGAAGCCAAGTACACCGGCAACACGCTGGCCCAGCTGAACCCCAAGTATACCTTTGACACCTTTGTGGTGGGCAGCGGCAACCGCTTTGCCCACGCGGTTTCTCTGGCCGTGGCGGAGGTGCCCGCCAAGGCCTACAACCCCCTGTTTATTTACGGCGGCGTGGGTCTGGGCAAGACCCATCTGATGCACGCCATCGGCCATTACTCTCATCAGCTCTACCCGCAGATGAATATCGTATACATTACCAGCGAGGATTTTACCAACCAGCTGGTCAGCGCCATGCAGCAGAACCGGAATCAGGAATTCCGGGACCGCTTCCGCAATGCGGACATCCTGATGGTGGACGATATTCAGTTTATCGCGGGCAAGCAGAGCACGCAGGAGGAGTTTTTCCACACCTTCAACCATCTGCGGGAGGCGGGCAAGCAGATCATCATGACCAGCGACAAGCCGCCCAAGGAGATCCAGAAGCTGGAAGAACGCCTTTGCAGCCGCTTTGAAGGCGGTTTGATCGCGGACATCCAGCGGCCTGACTTCGAGACCCGTCTGGCCATCCTGCGCAAGAAGGCGGAGTTTGAGCATATCATCGTCAGCGACGAAATTCTGGAACTGATCGCCGAGAAGATCGACACCAACGTCCGGGAGCTGGAAGGCAGTCTGACCCGTCTGACGGCCTACAGCACGCTGGCCCGTCGGCCCATCGACATGCAGCTGGCCCGCGAGGCCCTGCGGGAGCTGTTCAACCACAGCGAGAGCCGCCGCATCACCTGCGACATCATTCAGGACGCGGTCGCCTCGTACTACGGCGTATCGGTGGACGATATCAAGAGCGCCCGCCGCAGCCACGACGTGACCGTTCCCCGGCAGATCGCCATGTATCTGAGCCGGGAAATGCTGGGCCTGAGCCTGACGAAAATCGGCGACGCCTTTGGCGGCCGCCACTACACCACCGTCATGTCCTCCATCGAAAAGGTCGAGGACTCCATCAAGCAGTCTCCCAGTCTGGCCAGCCTCCTTGACGACATCCGCCGCATCATCAAAGACACCAAATAGCGGCAGGGGCAGTGCCCCTGCACCCCACACCGCGCCCATAGGGCGCGGGGCTGCTCGAGGGAAAGCGGCTTAACCGTGAAGTTACCGCCGCTCGGCAACAGGCCTCGCGGCTCGCGCAAGGGGTAGTACCCCTTGACCCCGGACTGCGCGCTATGCGCGCAGGGCTGCTGGAGGGAAAGCGGCTTGATTCGAAGTCACCGCCATTCTGCAACGGGCCTCATGGCTCGCTAAAAATGCCAGCGTGGATTTGAAACCACGCTGGCATTTTGCGTTGCGAAAATATTCAAGCTGCATCGAAGCATCCCAACCTGCAAAATTTGAGTATGTATACACCCAACTGCGGGGGTGAGGGCGGCGATAGGCAGCGGAGGGAAAAAGGCCCGCCCATTTTGACGGCGGAAAAAGGTGAGTTCGGAGCGCGCCGGATCGCAGGTGAAAGCTGGCCAATCATGCTGCGCGCGACATAACGAGCCCCGCCGTCAAAATGGGCAGTAAAAGCCTTTTTCCCGGAGTCGCCGTGCCGCTGGCTTTCTTTTGCACACTTTTCTTTCGCCACCGAAAGAAAAGTGTGAACGCCCCATAGGGCTGCAAGCCCTGCTCCCGCGCCGTAGTCGGCGCGTCAATCCCCACCCGGGGCAAGGAGTATGCGCCTGTGGGCGCACCAAAGGGCTTTCCGCTCGCCCTTTGGAAACCTTCGGGCACCGAAGTTGGCGAGCATAGGACGGCAAGCCCTGCCCCCGCACCGTAGTCGGCGCACCAATCCCCACCCGGGGCAGGAGTATGCGCCTGCGCTCATCCAAAAAACGACCAGCCTGTCCTAAAACACGCTGGTCGTTTTTCGAAAGCCGCACAGGCCAGACCCTCTTGGTCACCTGCGAATGGCGTTGTATTTTTCGGCACAGGTCGCCTGTACCTTTTCCATGGCCTTCTGTACCTCGTCGTCGGTCAGGGTGCGGTCGGCGGCGCGGAAGGTCAGGGAGAAGGCCACGCTCTTCTTGCCTAGCCCCGCCTGAATGCCGCGGTAAACGTCGAACATCTCGATGGATTCCAGCAGCGCGCCCGCCGCCTTGCGCATGGCTGCCATCAGTGGGCCCACGTTCACGCCCTCGTCCATGACCAGCGCCAGATCCCGGCTCATGGCGGGGAAGCGGGGCAGGGGCTTCATTTCGCCCATGGGCTTGCCGTACTCCAGCAGCCGGGCCAGATTGATCTCCGCCACAATGGC
>CAKUCE010000215.1 GCA_934643535.1 uncultured Clostridia bacterium
CGGTAAACAGCATTATATTGAGCGCTTTCCTTATCAGCTGGAAACTCTCTACGAGGGCAGGCAGGGCTATATCTATTTACTGGACTCAAAGGATGGGCTGAACCGCGGAAAGGGGCACTCATGGGAAAGCGAACGGGATGTTCCTGTATCGCAATATGAGATGATCGCGGATGTATATCGTGACATTCTGCGGGAAGAGCAGCTGGGCAATATGGTCATTCACAGATATGCCGAAATTGATCCGGCGGAACAGAAGAAACACGCAAATTATATCAGGGATCATCTTCTGGATGAAGGGGAGGAAATGGCGCGATTCTATCGTTCCCATTTTTCAGCTTTATGGGATTGACGGTTCTCCATTTCGGAAGGTACGGGAGGTAAACAAAAAGAAATGTCGAATGATCTGCAGTTGTACATTCCTCAGCCGGCGGATGGCTGGTTCTACGTGAAAATGATGTCTGATCCGGAGACGATGGCTTACAATGCAACGTGGTTTCCACCGGATGGATGCATTCCGGAGCCGGAAGCAGAGTGGCTCAATCTACAGGCGCACTGGATCGGGAAAGAGCCGGAGCGTTTTTACGGTTTTCTGCAGCGGAAATGCGATGGAGCTTTTGTTGGAGATGTGAATTACCATGATCATCCTGCGAAGAACTGGTATGACATGGGAATCGTGATTTACGCGCCTGAAAGAGGAAAGGGGTATGGCCGGCAAGGGCTTCGCCTGTTGTTGGAACGTGCGTTCGAGGGGAATGGGATTGCCTGCTTGCACAACGAGTTTGAAGAAACCCGCAACGGCGCTTATCACATCCACAGGGCGGCTGGTTTCCGAGAGGCGGGAGTAGTTGATGGAATCGTTCGGTTGGAATTGACGCGGGACGAATATTTGCAGGCCAGGTCAATCCGCTCCGAAAAGGACGGATCGAAAGATTCGATCACTTCCAGCCTGTAAAACCTGCAAGGCGGAGTTTGAACAGGAGAAGGATGATGGATAAAATCAAACGGCTGAATCCTTATCAAAAGTGTATCCTGATCGTTATGACCGCCATGGCTTTGTTTTTTGCGGTGATGTATTCCATGACCATTCAACGGGTCGGGTTTGAATACAGGGATACCATTCTTGTGCCGAGGCAGGAAAATGGCAGTGCCGTGTATTCCGGCAAAATAAAAGGGCAGTCGGCGCAGTTTACCGTATCAGAGGATAAGACGGTCATATTCCGGTATGGCGATCAGACCTATGGCCCTTATACCGTCCGGGAAGATCCGGCGGCGATTCCCCAAAATGAAGAAATGGCAGGATCAATGACCGGCGTGGAGCTCCGTCAGGGAGAAGAGCTCCTGTTTCGCGGCGGCGTTTTAGATACCGGAGATTTTCTCTGGTTGTATAATGAGGACGGAACCCCGAATCAGCTTGGCATTTCCTTTGTAACCGGCGATGGGGTGGAGAGAGACGAAAACGGAAAGATAATGGATCCTATGGCGCCCTCCCCATCGACCATACTGAAACTGATCCGCGATCCGGCATTGACCCATAAGGGGGAAGGGCTTGTATGGTTTGGCGCCGTATTGATCTGCCTTCTCAACGCACTTTCGATTTTATTTGCAGACGAGCTGTTCCGGTGGAATCTGTCGCTTCAGATCCGCAATGCAGACAAGGCAGAGCCGTCCGATTTTGAAATGGCAGGAAGATATGTCAGCTGGACGGCTCTGACGATTGCAGCATTGGTCGTTTTCATGATCGGGTTACAGTCATAATCGTTATCATTCCGGCTTGTGAAAACCGAAAACAGGGACGTGACCGCCCGACGGCTCGTCATGTCCCTGTTTGTTTTTGAAACGGCTGGACGAATTTGGCAAACGAAAACCGCCCCGCGCAAAGCGGGGCGGCTGGAAGGATTTTGAAAATGTCTTTTGGAAGACGGCTTAGTACATGCCGCCCATTCCGCCGGGGGCGGGAGCAGGAGCGGGTTCGGGAGCGGGAATGTCGGTCACAAGGCTTTCGGTGGTCAGAACCATCGCGGCCACGCTGGCGGCATTCTGCAGCGCAGAACGGGTCACCTTGGTGGGGTCGATGATGCCGCGCTCGATCATGTCCACATATTCGCCCTTCAGAGCGTCGTAGCCATAACCGTTCTTGTGGCTGTTCTTCACGTTCTCCACGATCACGCTGCCGTCGATGCCGGCGTTCTTGCTGATCTGGCGCAGGGGCTCTTCCAGAGCGCGCAGCACGATCTGCACACCGGTCTTGGCGTCGCCCGCGAAGTTGTCCAGCTCCACCTGCACGGAGGGGATCACGTTCATCAGCGCGATGCCGCCGCCGGGGACGATGCCCTCTTCCACAGCAGCACGGGTAGCGGCCAGAGCGTCTTCAATGCGGAGCTTGCGTTCCTTCATTTCCACTTCGGTAGCGGCGCCCACCTGAATGACGGCTACGCCGCCAGCCAGCTTGGCCAGACGCTCCTGCAGCTTCTCGCGATCATAATCGCTGGTGGTTTCGGCGATCTGGCTGCGGATGGAGGCCACGCGGGCGTCGATGTCCGCCTTGTTGCCAGCGCCTTCCACGATGGTGGTGTTTTCCTTGTCCACCTTGACCTGACGGGCGGTGCCCAGCATGTCGAGGGTGGTTTCCTTCAGTTCCAGACCCAGCTCTTCGCTGATGACCTGGCCGCCGGTCAGCACGGCGATGTCGCGGAGCATTTCCTTGCGGCGGTCGCCGAAGCCGGGGGCCTTGACGGCAACGCAGGTGAAGGTGCCGCGCAGCTTGTTCACAACCAGAGTGGCCAGCGCTTCGCCTTCCACGTCTTCAGCGATGATCAGCAGCTTGCGGCCCGCCTGCACAACGGACTCCAGCACGGGCAGGATCTCCTGAATGTTGCTGATTTTCTTGTCGGTGATCAGGATATAGGGGTTGTCGAGAACCGCTTCCATCTTGTCGGTATCGGTGACCATGTAAGCGCTGGCGTAGCCGCGGTCGAACTGCATGCCTTCCACGGTGTTCATTTCGGTCTTCATGGTCTTGCTTTCTTCCACGGTGATAACGCCGTCGTTCCCAACGGTTTCCATGGCCTCGGAAATCAGCTTGCCGATCTCCTCATCGCCCGCAGAAATGCTGGCGACCTGAGCGATGGACTGCTTGCCGGTGATGGGCTGGCTCAGCTTGGCCAGACCTTCCACAGCGGCGTTCACGCCCGCTTCGATGCCCTTCTTCAGCACCATGGGGTTCGCACCGGCAGCCAGATTGCGCAAACCTTCGTGGATCAGCGCCTGCGCCAGCAGCGTGGCGGTGGTGGTGCCGTCGCCGGCCACGTCGTTGGTCTTGGTGGAAACTTCCTTCACAAGCTGAGCGCCCATGTTTTCAAAGGGGTCTTCCAGCTCGATCTCCTTGGCGATGGTCACACCGTCGTTGGTGATGAGGGGAGCGCCGAACTTCTTGTCCAGCACCACGTTGCGGCCCTTGGGGCCAAGGGTGATCTTCACGGTGTCCGCCAGAGCGTTAACGCCGTTTTCCAGAGCGCGGCGGGCTTCCTCGCCATACTTGATTTGCTTTGCCATAACGATTGCCTCCTAAAATATCAGCTCACTGCCCAAAAGAACGGGCAAAATCGGAAAAGGGAACGCGGCCGGAGCCTTTCTCTTATTCCACGGTAGCCAGAATGTCGCTCTGGCGGACGATGATCATTTCCTTGCCGTCCAGCTTCACTTCGGTGCCGGCGTACTTGGAGTAGATCACCTTGTCGCCCACCTTCACATGCATGGTAACTTCCTTGCCGTCCACCATGCCGCCGGGGCCTACGGCCAGCACCTCAGCCATCTGGGGCTTTTCCTTGGCAGCGCCAGTCAGCACGATGCCGCTCTTGGTGGTTTCTTCCATTTCAACATTCTTAATGACCACACGGTCGCCCAAAGGCTTCACGATCATAACCTAAAACCTCCCACTTTCAATCCTGTCTGAACCTGTTAGCACTCGAATCATATGAGTGCTAACAACACTGTGTAGTTTACGACATTCCCGCCAGATACGCAAGCGAACGACCTCCTGAAACCGCGCAATTTTCTGATTATTGACCTGAAAATAGATTGATCCTGATATGATTTTTCGTTTTTTCTGATTATTTCTTTGATTTCCTCCCGATATTTTCTTTTTTTATTTTTCGCTGTTTCATTTTTTGTCCGTCATGGTAGAATGAGCCTGAGAAAGCCGCCGGACGTCTGCTGCTGATCCGTGGCTTTCATGCATCCGAAGGAGGACTTTCCGATTGAATACGCCCGCGGAAGCGCTGCTTCACTGGTACGATGAAAACCGCCGGGATCTTCCATGGCGGCGCACAGCCGACCCTTACCGTATCTGGCTTTCCGAGATCATGCTCCAGCAGACCCGGGTAGAGTCGGTCAAGGGCTACTACGCCCGGTTTCTGGAAGCCTGCCCCACGGTGGAGGCGCTGGCCGCCGCACCCATTGAGCAGGTGCTGAAGCTATGGGAGGGGCTGGGCTATTACAGCCGTGCGCGAAACCTGCATCGGGCTGCGCGCCTCATTGTGGACGAGTATGGCGGGGCATTTCCCACGACTTACGAGGAAATTCTGAAATTGCCCGGCATCGGTGCTTATACGGCCGGAGCCGTTGCCAGCATTGCCTTTCGTCAATCCGCACCGGCGGTGGACGGCAATGTTTACCGGGTTATCAGCCGCTTTCTGGGCATCCGGGAGGACGTAGGTTCGCCAGCCGTGCAGAAGCGCTTCCGGCAGGAGGTGCTGGCGCTGATGCCGCCCGAACGGCCCGGAGATTTCAATCAGGCGCTGATGGAGCTGGGCGCGACGCTCTGCTCTCCCACGTCGCCCCGCTGCGAGGACTGTCCGTGGCAGGAAAGCTGCGATGCGTTTGACGAGGGGGACATGGAGTCCCTGCCCGTTCACGAAAAAAAGAAGCCCCAGAAGCTGCTTCCGGTGGCTGTCTGCCTGCTGACTTTTGAAAATCGTATTTTTGTCATGAAACGAACGGAAAGACTGCTGAACGGCCTGTTCGTGTTTGCCCTGCTGGAAGGGGAAAAAGCCCCGGAACACTGCGGCGAACGTCTGCGCGAGCTGGGCTTCGAATGCGCCTTCCGGCAAAAGCTGGGGGAGGCGCGGCACGTTTTCACGCACCGCATCTGGGAAATGGACATCCTTCATTTTGATCTGATTGCCGAACCGTCCAAAGCCTTGCTGGAACGGATGGGTGGACGTATGGTCAGCCTGCCCGAACTGGAAGCGCTGGCCATGCCTGCGGCCATTCGCGCCGCCCGCGCCCGGGCGGATGAACTGCTGAAAACGAAGAAACCCGCCGAGCCC
>CAKUCE010000216.1 GCA_934643535.1 uncultured Clostridia bacterium
TGCCGGTGTTGTGTTGGTTGCTGCTCCCTTAGTAGGGCTGTACTATCTGTTATGCAATGGCAACCAGATTTTAATTACCCAAACTGAATATGAATCACTATCAGCTACCTCTATGCAATTTGTCCGGCAAAGAGATCAGACTATACTTCATGTCTTGAAGGCTCTTCCGTGGCTTCTTGGTGGATTGATTCTTATTGGATTAGTGTGCTTAATATATGGTGGGATAAAGTGGCATAACATTCAAAAAGAAATTGATGAACAGACAAAATTAAAAACAAAAGAGCAGCGATTCAATATAGATAAACTGTCTGCTTCAGAAATAGCTGAAAAAGTTATTGATGAGGTTGCTGACGAACATGTAGAACAAGTTACAACACCAGCAGAAGTTTCGTTTGAGAAAGCACATGTTGTCAAGGCAATAGAGATTGAAAATCTATGTTATACCTATATCAGAAAACAGCACTCTAGAAATTGCGTTGTTCAGCAAAACGTCAAACTCGATTCATATGGTTGCGATATACTGGCAATTACAAAAAAGAATGAGACGGATTATCTATTTGAAATAAAATATTGGATCAGATACCCCAGCATTTCACTTTTTCATAGGGTTGCAAGGCGAATGGAGGAGATGAAAACCATTTACGAAAGCAAAACGCAAAGAAATTGCAAATGCATCTTAATGATTGTTACACTTGATGAGAGCAAGGAAGATATTCAGAATTTCTGCAATAGATATATCAATGGGCATCCGTTGCCATTTGATATTAAGGTAAATACTGAGGCTGACTTGAAATAGAAGCAAAAAGAGCTACCTGACTTCATTTGAAATCAGATAGCTCTTTTTTGTGAATAATGAAATTCTGTTGCCAAATCGTTGCCACGAGGGGCATCAAAGCTCAAAAAGCCCAGTGTTTACGGGCTTTTTTCAAGCTATGAAATCATTCCCACTCAATACTGGCCGGAGGCTTGGTGGTAATATCGTACAGGACGCGGTTGCAGCCGTTGACCTCGCCTACGATGCGGGTGGCGATTCTGCCAAGCAGTTCGTAGGGAAGCTGGGCCACGTCGGCGGTCATAAAGTCGTCGGTGGTGACGGCACGGATGGCTACGGCGTAGGCATAGGTGCGCTCGTCGCCCATCACGCCCACGCTGCGGGCGTTGGTCAGCACGGTGAAGTATTGGGAGATCTTGCTGTCCCAGCCGGCCTTGGCGATCTCCTGACGGAGGATCAGGTCGCTCTCCCGGACGATGCGAACCTTTTCGGGGGTCAGCTCGCCGATGACGCGGATGGCCAGACCGGGGCCGGGGAAGGGCTGACGATAGACCAGACTTTCGGGCAGACCCAGCGCCACGCCCAGGCGGCGGACTTCATCCTTGAAGAGCATCCGCAGAGGCTCCACCAGACTTTCAAAGCCCAGCTCCTTGGGCAGGCCTCCCACGTTGTGGTGGCTCTTGATGACCGCACTGCCCTTGACCTGACCGCTTTCGATCACGTCAGGATAAATGGTGCCCTGCGCAAAATGATCGCGCTTGCCCAGCTTTTTGGCTTCTTCCTTGAAGACTTCCACAAAGTCGCGGCCGATGATCTTGCGCTTCTGCTCCGGGTCGGTCACGCCCTTCAGATCGGCGAAGAAGCGCTCGGACGCGTCCGCGTGAACCAGCTCTACCGGAAAGGTCTTGGTGAAAATATCCACCACCTGATCGCTCTCGCCGGCGCGCATGAAGCCGTGATCCACGTACACGCAGGTCAGGCGGCTGCCGATGGCGCGGTAGAGAAGGGCGGCGGCCACGGCGCTGTCCACGCCGCCGGAAAGGCCCAGAAGCACGGTGCCGTCCCCTACCTGCTCCCGGATCTGGCGCACGGCGATGTCAATGTAGGCTTCCATGCTCCAGTCGCCGCGGCAGGCGCAGATGTTCATCAGGAAGTTCTCCAGAAGGCGGGTGCCCTCGTCGGTGTGGGTCACTTCGGGGTGGAACTGCACGCCGTACATCCGGCGCTCGTCATCGCCCATGGCCGCTACCGGGCAGGAAGCGGTGTGGGCCAGCACCCGGAAGCCCTCCGGCGGCTGCTTGACCTGATAGGTATGGCTCATCCAGCAGTGGCTGGATGCGCTCATGCCGTTGGAAAGGGGATTCTGCACGTCGTCCATCTGCATGACGGTACGCCCGTACTCCCGCTGCGCGCCGCGCTCAATGGGCGCGCCGTGAAGGTGAGCCATCAGCTGCATGCCGTAGCAAATGCCCAATACCGGCACTCCCAACCGGAAAATTTCCTCGTCCACCCGGGGCGAATCCGGATCCAGCACGCTGGCCGGGCCGCCGGAGAAGATCACGCCCTGAGGCTCCAGCGCGCGCACCTCTTCCGCCGTCGCCGTGTAGGGCAGCACCAGCGAATATACGTTCAGTTCTCTTACCCGTCGGGCGATCAGTTGGGTGTACTGTCCGCCAAAGTCCAAAATGACCACGCACTGCGGTTTTTCCGCCATGTCTGCTTTACCCCCTCGTTATTCTGTCGGGATACAAAAATTATAGTGCAAAACCCGCGGAAGGGCAAGGGCTGTTTTTGCCTGTTTTCCCAATCGCCGTCCGCCGTGGGCTGACCACTGCCTTTTTTCTGTTTGCCAGAATTTCGAAGCTGTTTTTTCCCGGCGAACTATGCTACAATGTCATCGTCCTGCCGGACGCGTCCCCGGCGGGGATCTTGCTGCAGAAAGGATGCTGCCCATGCCGAATTTTTCCCTGCCCGGTCAGGTATTTCTGGCCGCAGCCCAACAGTATCAGACCCCTTTTCATCTGTATGACGAGACGGCCATCCGCCGTACCGCCCGCCGCCTAAAGGCCGCCTTTGCCGGGGTGCCGGAATTTCGGGAGTATTTCGCCGTCAAGGCCCTGCCCACCCCCGCCATCCTGCGCATCCTGAAGGACGAGGGCTGCGGCGTGGACTGCGCCAGCCTGACCGAGCTGATGCTGGTGCGCGCCTGCGGCTTTCAGGGCCGGGACATCATGTTCTCCGCCAACGACGTGCCGCCGGAGGAGTTCCGGCTGGCCCGGGAGCTGAACGCTTATATCAATCTGGATGACGCGACTCACGTGGCTGCCCTGCGGGATAACGGCGGCATTCCGGAAGAAGTCTGCCTGCGCTATAATCCGGGCGACGCCTTCACTGTGGCGGGCGAGATCATGGGTGAACCCAAGGAAGCCAAGTACGGCATGACCCGGGCGCAGCTCTCTCAGGCCCTGCGGGAGCTGAAAACGGGCGGGGCCAGGCGCTTCGGCCTGCATTCCTTCCTGTGCAGCAATACCACCGACCCGGCCTATTACCCGGCGCTGGCGCGGCTTCTGTTTGAAACGGGCGTGGAGCTGATGAAGGAGACCGGCCTGACCCTGAGCTTCATCAACCTGTCCGGCGGCATCGGTATTCCCTATCTGCCCGACGCGCCGGAAGCGGACATCGAGGTCATCGGCGCAGGCGTGGCCCGGGAATACGACGAGGCTTTCACCCGCCGGGGTATCCGGGGCGTAGCCATCAAGACCGAGCTGGGCCGCTATATGACCGGCCCCAACGGCTGGCTGGTGACGCACATTATTCATGAGAAGCATATTTACCGGCACTATCTGGGGCTGGACGCTTCGGCCTGCGACCTGATGCGCCCCGCCATGTACGGCGCGTACCACCATATCACCATCCCCGCCCGGGAAGACCTGCCCCACGATCAGGTGGTGGACGTGACCGGCAGCCTTTGCGAAAACAACGACAAGTTCGCCGTCAACCGGCTGCTGCCCAAGGCGGAAATCGGCGACGTGCTGGTGATCCACGATACCGGCGCCCACGGCCTGAGCATGGGCTACAACTACAACGGAAAGCTCCGCTGCAAGGAAGTGCTGCGCCGGGCGGACGGCTCTTTCCAGCTGATCCGCCGGGCCGAGACCCCCAGAGATTATTTTGCCACGCTGGACGTGGACGAAGTCTACCCCAGACTGGGGCTGGACTGACCACTGGATAAGGAGGATTTGCGAATGCAAAAGAAAGCGTTCCTGTGCCTTGTGTTTTCCGTCCTGCTGATCTGGGGCGCGCTGACGCCCGCTCTGGCAGATGAGGAAGTGACCCTGACCATTCTGGATACGGAAGACGCACAGATTCCCGAAACCACCGCAATCGAAGAAGCGGACCCTGCCGAAGAACAGCCCGTCTCCGGAAACGCCTCTGCCGGGGGCGATCCCGCCGCCCGGGAGGCCTTTATCGACGGCATTATCGCCATGGCGCAAAAGGAATACGAGCAGGCGGGCGGCAAGGCGCACGAGGCCCAGTACGCCAGCAGCAACTACGTATGCAAAAACTACACCGTCTATCTGTTCCGGGAAAATGCAGGCTCGTTCCGCATGGCGGAATTTCCCAACGTGCCCCTGAAGATCCCGGACAACAAACCCCGGGAGGAATGCACCGACTATGTGTACGGCGTGGAATGGAAGGACGTGCCCGCCAGCGAGGGCAATCCCTTCTACGCCGCGGCTTCCTTCCGCTACGACACGTCTCTGAGCGCGGAGGAGAACCGGCAGAAGGCCCGGGAATTTCTTCAGCAGGTGCAGAAGGGCGATTATTTCCAGATGGCCGCCAAATACTACTACGGCGTGGGCGCGCACAGCATGATCTTCATTGCGGACTACGACCCGGACACGGACACCGTGCGCTGGTGCGACAGCAACATGAAGGGTGAAAAGCGCAACGGCATCCGCTACGGCTATCTGCAGTTCGACGCAGTGAAGAAAATCGACTGGTTTGTAGATGCGTTCTGCCGCAAAAAGTACGGCGCGACCATTTATCGTCTGCGGGACGACATTATCCGCGTGGGATCGTAACTTTTTCTCCCTGACAACCGAAAACGCAAAACAGAACCGCCGGAGAAGAAAGCCGACAGGCCGCTCTTCTCCGGCGGTTCCGACTACTGGATACAACCATCGAGGGCGGCTGGCACCCCGGAGTTCAGGCAAACAACAAGCGGAGCGCACGGCGGTGCGGGCCACGCCGATCTAAGGGGCCTGACGCGCCGACTACGGCGCGGGAGCAGGGCTTGCAGCCCTATGGGTTTCTCGCCAGCTTCGGTGTCCGAAGGTTTCCAAAGGGCGAGCGGAAAGCCCTTTGGTGCGCCCGCAGGCGCATACTCTTTGCCCCGGGCGGGGATGGGCGCGCCGACTACGGCGCGGGAGCAGGGCTTGCAGCCCTATGGGGCGCTCACACTTTTCTTTCGTTGGCGAAAGAAAAGTGTGCAAAAGAAAGCCAGCGGCACGGCGACTCCGGGAAAAAGCCCT
>CAKUCE010000217.1 GCA_934643535.1 uncultured Clostridia bacterium
CGCGGCGGGCACCAATGAGATCAACGAGGTCATGGCGGCGGGCGGTCAGCTGGGCGTTGCCACAGAACATCTGTCCGACTTCACCCGTGTCATGATTGACCTCGGCAATTCCTGCGAGGACTTGAGCGCGGACGAGGCCGCAACGACCATCGCGCAGTTTGCCAACATCATGGGTACCAGCCAGAGCCAGTTTTCCAATATCGGCTCTACGCTGGTGGATCTGGGCAACAACTTTGCCACCACTGAAAAGCCCATCATGGAAATGGCGCACCGCATGGCAGGCGCGGGCAAGCAGGTCGGTCTGACCGAAGCGCAGGTGCTGGGCTTTGCGGCGGCGCTGTCCTCCGTAGGCATCGAGGCACAGATGGGCGGCTCCGCCTTCTCCAAAGCGCTGGTCAAAATGGAGGTCGCATCGGAGACGGGCGGCGAAGCGTTGGAGGACTTCGGTAAAGTGGCCGGGATGACGGCGCAGCAGTTTAAAACGTTGTGGGACAATGACCCCGCCGCTGCATTTCAGGCGTTTATTGTGGGCCTGTCCAAGCTGGACGATGAAGGCGAAAGCGCCATCAAGACGCTGTCGGACATCGGCATCAACGAGATTCGCCTGCGCGATACGCTGCTCCGTGCCACTAACGCAACCGAACTGTTCTCCCGTGCGCAGAACATGGCCAACGCCGCATGGAAGGAAAACACCGCGCTGGCCACGGAAGCGGAGAAACGCTATGTCACCACCGCCAGCAAGCTCACGAACCTCAAAAACAAGGCGCTGCTGTTTGGACAGCAGATCGGTGACGATCTCAATCCCACCATCCAGAGCCTGATCGAAGGCGCGGATAATCTGCTGAGCAAGTTCCTTCAGATGGATGAAGCCCAGCGCAAGCAGATCATCCAGTATGCCGCCATCGCTGCGGCCATTGGGCCGGTATTGCTGCTCTTTGGCAAGGTGACCAAGGGCATCGGCAGCATCTCTACCGGCATCGGCAAGTTTGCCACGGCGGTTGGCAAGGCGGGCGGCGGGATCAAGGGCTTTCTGAGCGTGCTGGGCAACTCACCTGCCGTATGGCTGGCCATTGCCGCAGCGACTGTTTATGCTACCGTGGCCATTGCGGATTATGTGTCCGGCGCAAAGCAGGCCCGCGAAGCCCTCAAAGGAATGCAGGAAACCGCCGACAAGTGGAAAAGCACGGCGGCGGAGACGTTCTACGGGAACAGCGAGGGGCTCTCTTTCTTCGGTATGTCCAAGGAGGATTTCGTCAAGGACAAGCAGTCTGCACAGGAATGGCTGGACGGTCTGCTGGCCGTCTGGACAGATGGCGAGAAGGAAAGCAATGAGATCGTCGCTCATTGGACGGATTCGTTCAAAAGCCTGACGGACAGCACACGCACCGAACTGCAGGCGCTCAAGGAGACCGCCGACAAGAACGGCTATACCAGCGTATCTCAGGGGCTGGCAGCGGACATTCAGACGCTCGACCAGATGGACGCGGAGATCGAACGGCTGCTGAAAAAGCGCCAGAACGGCTTCCTGACTGAAAAGGAAAAAATTCGCCTGCAGGAGCTGATCGACACCCGTGAAGCCATTGAGGTCAAGTATCACCTGACCCCGGAGGATGTGGACGGCTTCGATACCATCCGGCAGAAGCTGGAAGCAGAGGTCGCACGTGCGCAGGCTCGTGGCAAGCAGGATGCGGATGTATCCGTCTACGAAAACGCGCTGGTTGCCGCTGCCGAGGGGCTTGCCGCCGTCAATCAGCAGATTGATGCGCAGTACGACAAGGAATACGCGCTTATCCAGCTGATTGAGGACAGCGCCGAACGGCAGGCTGCGCTGGATCAGCTGAACAGCGAGTACAACGAAAAGCGCCGGGCTGCTGCGATGGAATATGCCCAGCTGCTGGCCGACGTTGTCCTGCCCGTCTGGCAGCAGGAGGACATTCAGAAAGCTGCTGCCGATGTGGATGCGCTGACCCAAAAGCTCCGCGAATACAGCGCGGCGACGGAAACTGAAAAGCCTGCGCTGCTGGAAGACCTGAACGCGATCTCCGCCGCCATGGACGAGGGCGCGATGACCGAGTACATCGCCATGCTCACTCAGGTTCAGTCGCTTCTGGACAGCGGCATGACCGAGGGCGAGATTCAGGCCATGTTCCCGGAAATTGACTTTACGACGGCGCTGGAACAGATCGCGGCCATTCAGACCTTTCTCAACAATCGCGAGGTGGAGCTGCCCGGCCTGACCTCCATGTTTGGCGAAGCGCTGCCGGAAGAAGTCCTTAAAATCGCCACTGATCTCGATATGACCGGCGCACAGGAGCGCTGGAACGCCTTTGCGGAAAATCCCGGTGCGATTACTACGGACGTGATTGTGTCCGGCTATCAGGAGGACGCTGCGGCACAGCAGCTGCAGCCCAAGGTGGAGGCGTTTATCGCCAAATACACCGAAATCCCGGAGGGCGCGGACAAGGCTGCGCTCACGCCGGAAGGGCTGATTGGGCTGGTCAGCGCCTATGCCGAAATCACAAATGGCGCGGATGTGTCGGGCCTGACTCCTGAAAACATCACCGCCATGGTCAGCGCCTACAAGGAACTGGCTGCAGGGGCGGACGTATCCACGCTGAAGCCCGCCGAGATCACCGCCTACATCTCCCAATACATGGAGAAAAACGGCGTGGACATGAGCGGGCTGTCCCCGGACGGGATTACCGCCTTTGTACTGGCATATCAGGAAGTGACGGGCGGTGCGCTGACGACCGAGCTGACCCCGGACAACATCACGGCCATGGTGACCAAGTACCTCGAAGCGGAAAATGTGGATGTGTCCCAGCTTTCCTCTGCGCAGATCGAAGCCATTGTCAGCAAGTTTGCCGAGGCCACTGGCTGCGACAAGTCTGAGCTTTTGCAGAATTTCACGGCGTACATCGCCAAGTACGATGACAGCAACGCCGTCAAGCCCAAACTGTCCGTGACCGTCGGCATCTATGGCTATGATCTGATTGCCTATAGAAAATTCATTGCGGAAAATCCCGTAGAAGTGCAGGGCATCGTCAAGCTGGGTGAGCTATACGAAAACCCGCAGGATGTGCTGCTTGACCCCAAAACGAAATTCTGGCAGGATGGGCAGGAAATCCCGGTGGAGGCAGTGCCCAAGGAACTGCTGACCGCCGACAAGGTAGCCGTGCTGGACGAGGACGGTACGCTGCACGTCATGGTGGCCCCGGACGTGACCGGCGCACAGGAGTCTATTGACAAGCTGCGCACAGAAGTGGCCGAGGTGGATCAGTTTGGTACGACGGCGCTTGGCCGGGCTGCCGGTCTGATGCCTGTGACCTCTCTGGACATGATTGACTCCGCGCTGGATCGCATTGAAACGGCAAAAGGCCGCTTGGGCCAGTGGTGGAATTTCCTGTTCGGCGGCGACAGCGGTATCATGAGCACGTTGGACACCAGCATGAAATACGATTTCCCGGCAGAACGGGTAGCCGAGCTTTCCACCTATGTGGCCGAAATCGTATCCGCCATCCAGCAGGGGCAGGAAGTAAAGCAGGAGGACTTGGATAACCTGCAAACCATTCTGACCTTCCTGCAGGCGCTGGATACCAACGAGGTCGGCACTCACATTCTTGAAGGCGTGGGCGAAGGCATGACGGCGGCAGGCTGGGACAGCGACGCGGAAACGGTCGCCTCCAACCTTGAAGCGGCTCTGAACATGGCGTTGGACATCCATTCGCCCTCTCAGCGCGTTAAGCCCGTGGGCGAAAACGTGTCGGCGGGCGTAGGCGAAGGCATGAGCGGTTACGATTTTACCTCGGATGCCGGTGCCTTGGCAGCCAGCGTTGAAGCCGCTGTCACCAGCGCACTGCCGGGCGATGTTCTTTCGTCCTTTGGCACCAGCGCCGCAGAGGGTCTTGCCAGTGCGTTTTCGTCCTACAGCATGAGTTCAGCGGGAGCCAGCGTGGCTTCCGGTGTGCGCACGGCCGTCAGCGCTAATCTGACGACAGCGACGCTTCGGTCTGCAGGCGTAAATGCCATGGCGGGTTTGCGAGCCGGTATTTTGGCCGGGCGCTCCGGCGTGATCTCCGCCATGCGCTCTGCTGCCCGCGAAGCCGTGAACGCTGCGAAAAAGGAACTCAAAATCAAGAGTCCGTCGCAGGTGTTCCGGGATGAGGTCGGCGTGATGACCATGCGCGGCTTCGGCGCAGGAGTACTGAAGGAAAGCAAGGAGCAGGCAAAGGTTATCCGCAACGCCTCCCGCTTCCTGACCGGCGAAGCACGGGAAGGCGCTATTGTCCAAAGCAGCAGCGACAACCGAAGAACCTATAACAACAGTGTGTCCTCTACCATTCAGGTACAGCAGATGGTGGTACGGGACGAGCAGGACATCCGCTCTCTGGCGGTAGAGATTGCGACGCTGACCAGACGGCAGCAGCGCGGAAAGGGGCTGAGAATGGCATGAACGACTGGTTTTCTTGGAATGGCGTCAAATGCACGGAATATGGCATTCATGTACTGGAGCAGCCGCCGGTCACGCGCCCATCCGAGCGGGTGACGTTCACCGATGTGCCCGGTCGGTCGGGCAGCTTGACACTCCTGCAGGGGGACGACGTGTATGACGACCTGACGCTGACGGCTGTCTGCATCATCTCGGACGCTTCACGCATCCCCGAAATCTGCACATGGTTGAAGGGCAGCGGAAAGATTGTCTTTGCCAACCGGCAGGGCGGTTTCTATGAGGGGCGGGTCGTCAATCAGATCCCGTTTGAGAAGATTCTGCGCGGCAATCCGCACCTCAGCTTCGCTGTGAATTTCCGCTGCCAGCCGTTCTGGTATCAGGAGAATGTGCCGGAGATCACTGTAACGACCTCCGGCACATTCATCAATAATCCCGGCAGCGTCTATTCCGAGCCGGTCATTACGGTGTATGGCTCCGGAGAAATCACCCTCATGGTGGGGATGACCATTGTGGAACTGGATGGCATTACGGACAGCATCACGCTGGACAGCCCGCTCATGGAAGCCTATCAAGGTGTGGTCAGCATGAACGGCTGCATGAGCGGTGATTTTCCGACGCTGCTGCCGGGTCAGAACGCCATTAGCTGGACTGGCAATGTGACGAAGGTCGTCATTCAGCCGAATTGGAGGTATCTGTAATTGCTTCTGCTTGCTGATTTTACTTCAGTGTGTTATACTTTGATCGATAAATCGGAATTTGAATCTATCGAAATCTTAACCTGTTAGCGGCTGTTATAAGCCGTTAATAAAATCCTCCGAAATCCTTGAAAACAAAGGATTTTTCGC
>CAKUCE010000218.1 GCA_934643535.1 uncultured Clostridia bacterium
ACGAAACGAGCAGGGACTACGGCAGTAGTCCCTGCGACGATTGAGTGGCAGCAGTGCCTCCTGCACCTCCACTTTTTTGACACACTGAAAGAAGCGTCCGAAGACGCTTCTTTTGGAAGGTTGATTGAGTTGTCGAAAGAATGCCACCTTCGGGAATTACTCCTCGTCCAGCAGCGCCAGATCGGGATCTTCGTCCACGTCGGCGTTGGCACGTTCTTCGTCGGTGGGGGCTTCTTCCTTGGCTACGCCCTTTCCAGCGGCCAAAGCCTGCTTGGCTTCGTCCCGGATGATCTTGTCGATCTCGGCGGCGATTTCAGGGTTGTCCTTCAGGAACAGGCGGGCGTTTTCACGGCCCTGCCCGATGCGCTGATCCTTGTAGCTGAACCACGCACCGCTCTTGTGGATGATGTCCCGATCCACGGCCATATCCAGCAGCGTGCCCTCGGTGGAGATGCCCTCGCCGTAGATGATGTCAAACTCGGCCACCTTGAAGGGCGGAGCCACTTTGTTCTTGACGACCTTCACCTTGGTGCGGTTGCCGATGACCTCGGAACCGTTTTTCAGCTGCTCGCCGCGGCGCACGTCCAGACGGACGCTGGCGTAGAACTTCAGCGCCCGGCCGCCGGTGGTGGTTTCGGGGTTGCCGTACATCACGCCCACCTTTTCGCGCAGCTGGTTGATGAAGATCGCCACCGCGTTGGTCTTGGCGATCACGCCGGTCAGCTTGCGCAGAGCCTGACTCATCAGACGGGCCTGCAGGCCCACGAAGCTGTCGCCCATTTCGCCCTCGATCTCAGCCCGGGGCACCAGCGCGGCCACGGAGTCGATGACCACCATGTCGATGGCCCCGGAGCGCACCAGCGCTTCGCAGATCTCCAACGCCTGCTCGCCGGTATCCGGCTGGGAAATGTACAGCTCGTCCACGTTCACACCCAGCTTCCGGGCATAGACGGGGTCCAACGCATGCTCCGCGTCGATGAAAGCGCATACGCCGCCCATTTTCTGGGCTTCGGCCACGCAATGCAGGGCCACGGTGGTTTTACCGCTGCTCTCAGGCCCGTAGATCTCCACCACGCGGCCGCGGGGCAGTCCGCCCACGCCCAGCGCCATGTCCAGCTCCAGACAGCCGGTAGGGATCACCTGCAGATTCGCGTCCGCCGCCGCGTCGCCGAATTTCATGACCGCGCCCTTGCCGTAGGTTTTGTTCAACTGGGCCAGCGCGCTTTCCAGCGCTTTCATTTTCTCTTCCCGAAGATCGTTCTGCTTGCTGGCGATCTCTTTTTTGGCCGTATCCTTCTTCGGAGCCATGCCCTTTTCCCCCTTCGTATATCGAATGATGAATTCTTATTTGGATGACAGAACGTCCAGCGCCAGCCGCAGCGCCGTTTCCACCGTCTGACGGCGGACGCTCTGCCGGTCGCCGTCAAACTGAAAGCGCCGGGCGACGATCCCCTTGGCCGTGCTCACGCCCAGCCAGACCGTGCCCACGGGATTTTCCGCCGTGCCGCCGGTGGGGCCGGCAACGCCCGTAGCGCTCAGGGCTACGTCCACCTTGAGCAGTTTCCGCGCCCCGGAAGCCATCTGCAGGGCGCAGGCTTCGCTGACCACGCCTACGGTGTCGATCACTTCCTGCGAAACGCCCAGCACCTCGTGCTTCACGCGCGGGTCATAGCTGACCACGCCGCCCATCAGCACCGCCGACGCGCCGGACACATCCGCCACTGTAGCGGCGATCAGGCCCGCGGTCAGGCTTTCCGCCGTGCCCAGCGTCAGCCCCTTTTCGGTGAACTGCCGAACCACCTGCGGGGCCAGAGAGGACTCGCTCATTTGGTCTCCTCCTTCAGGCTCAACACGGAACGATTCTTCCAGAAATAGTCAATGCCGGACCACAGGGTCATGGCCACGGAAGCCCAGACCATCAGCTTGCCCACCGTGAAGCCGCCGGCGCTGTAAGCCCGGCCATCCAGCAGGAAAATGATCAGGGTCAGAAGCTGGGTGCAGGTCTTGACCTTGCCCAGTTTTCCGGCGGCGATCACGCTGCCCTGCTGAGAGGCCACCAGCCTCAGGCCGTCCACGGCCAGTTCCCGGAACAGCACCACGATGCAGGCCCAGGCCGGAAACTCGCCCAGACCGCACAGGGCGATCATGGTGCTCAAAACCAGCAGCTTGTCCGCCACCGGATCAATGAATTTGCCGAAGGTGGTGACGATATGCTGCCGCCGGGCGATCTGCCCATCCAGAAAATCGGTAAAGGCGGCGATGCAGAACACGATCAGCGCTGCGGTGCGGGCGGTCTGTCCGGGCAGGTACAGCAGCAGCACACACACCGGCACCAGACAGATGCGCAGGATCGACAGACGGTTGGGAATATTGAGGTTCTTCATGGACATCAATCCTCTCTGATGCGTTCGGCGCGCAGGTCATAGATCTCCGCGTCGGTGATGCGGGCGCGGACGAACCGGCCCAGATCGGCCTCGGAAACGCCGGTGAGCTTGATCACGCCGTCGGTATCCGGCGCTTCCTGCGCGCTGCGGCCTACGCCGCGGCCCTTGCCGTCCACGGTTTCCACCAGCACCTTTTCTTCCGTGCCGATTCGCAGCCGGTTCCGTTCCAGCGAAATCGCCTGCTGAGCGGTCATCAGCTCATCCAGCCGCTTCTGCTTGATCTCTTCGGGGAGCTGGCCGTCCATCCGGGCGGCGGGGGTGTCCTCCTCCGGCGAATAGGTGAAAGCGCCCAGCCGGTCGAACTGAATTTCCCGCACAAAGCCCATCAGATGGGCGAACTGCTCATCCGTCTCGCCGGGGAAGCCCACGATAAAGGTAGTGCGCAGGGTGAAGCCCATTTCCCGGGCCCGGTGCAGCAGCCGACGAGTCTTCTCCGGGTCGCCCCGGCGGTTCATGCGCTTCAGCAGCAGCGGGTCGGCGTGCTGCAGGGGCAAGTCCAGATATTTGCAGATGTTGTCATGGCGCGCCATAGCGTTCAGCAGTTCTTCGTCGATCTCATCCGGGTAGCAGTAGAGCACCCGCAGCCATTCCACGCCGGGAATCTCCGCCGCCCGTTCCAGCAGCTCCGGCAGCTGGGAATGACCCACCCGGTCGATGCCGAAGCGGGAGGTGTCCTGCGCCACCAGCACGTGCTCCTTCACGCCTTTTTCCGCCAGCGTGCGAATTTCATCCAGCACGTCTTCCATCTCCCGGGAGCGGTAGCCGCCCCGGATCAGGGGAATGGCGCAGTAGGCGCAGCGGTTGTCGCAGCCGTCAGCGATACGGATGTAGGCGGAATAGGGCGCGGTGGTCAGCACCCGGCTGCCGGACAGGATGGTATTGTCCCGGCCGCAGAAGCTCTGACGCTTGCCGTGCAGGGCCGCCTCCAGCGCCTCCGGCAGACGGGGGTACTGGCTCACGCCCATCAGCAGGTCGATCTCCGGCATATCGGTCATGAGCTCTTTTTCATAGCGCTGGGCCAGACAGCCCGTGGCTACCAGCACCTTGCACTTGCCGGTATGCTTGTATTCCGCCATCTGCAGCAGGGTATCGATGCTTTCCTGCTTGGCGGGGTCGATGAAGCCGCAGGTGTTGACGATCAGCACCTCCGCTTCTTTTTCATCTGCGGTAATGGTATAGCCATGCTCCTTCAGGATGGAAAGCATCAGTTCCGTATCCACCCGGTTTTTGCTGCAGCCCAAGGAAATCACGCCGACTGTGGGCACTCAGGTCGCCTCCGAAAGAAAAAATGAAAAATTGGATAACAAAAGGCGAAAGAACCAAAAAGCGTTCTTTCGCCCTTCATTTTATCATACTTTTCCGGGATTGAAAACCCTTTTCCCGTTCGGTGTTACAGGGTGCTTCACCCCTTGAAAGCTAACAGGGAAAGCTCCTCCAGGATCCAGTCCAGCTTTGTTTGCCATTTCAGGAAATCCATACAATGGATGTAAGGCGCTTCCAGCCGGTCGTGGAGGGCTTTGGCGGCGGCAAGCTGTTCCACGGCCCGCTGGCAGAGCAGCTCATAGGCATTCTGATCGAAGCGCTCCTCCTCCCGGGCAGTCAGGGCAAAGAGCCGTTCCGGCGGCAGGGCGCCGGGGTCGTTCTCGGGGGCGCAGCCAAAGAGCAGATCGTGCTCCGGCAGATAGAGCTGCTGCACATGTTCCGGTTCCAGCGGGTCCAGCAGTTCGATACGGTCAAGGCCGCGGGCGGCGGCCGTATCGCCCAGCCGTTTCATCAGGCCGTCCGGGTGACAGCCCAGCGGGCATCGAATCTCTAAGCGGCGGGTCTCCTTGGGAAACTCCGTGCGCCGAACCAGTCCCGACGGAGTAAAAGCCTCTCCGAACAGCTGACGGCAGCGGCCCTCGCCGCCCCGGAGGGGAAGAACGTCCGTCCATTCCTTCAGCAGGGCGCGCATGGCGGCGGGCTTTTCCTCCCCGGTGCAGGCAGCCTTTCGCACCTGTGCCGCCGCAGCCAGATACTGATAGCACCGGGCGAACCGGGCAGAAATCAGCCGCTGGGTCTCCTGCAGCTCTTCTCTGGAAGCGCGGAGGCTTTTTTCATCCAGAAAATCGCCCAGCGAAATCAGGGTATCCCTCGCGCCGGGGATGACGGGGTCATACACATGGGGCGAGGTGCCGTCCATCATGGCCGCTCCCTTTTCCGGCATGGCCACGCCGTCCAGGCTGTCCGGATCGGAGGAGCAATAGAAATACTCCACCCGGAGGCCCGCGTTTTCGGCGGCCTTGCCCACGGCCTTCATCATGCTGCTTTTCCCCACGCCGGGGCCTCCCTTGATATAGAACATTCGTTTCTGCTGTTCCTTGGGCAGGATATGATCGAAGCGGGTACAGAAGCCATTGGATGTATTGCCACCGGCGAAATAGCGCATGGGGCGTTCCCTTCCTCTCTGGAGCTGGATGACGGCTCCGGGGGAAGTATATGCGGGAAAAGGGAGGGGGTAGAACCTGAAGGAGTTCAGGCAGCCAACCAACGGAGTGCATGGCAGTGCATGCCGCGCCGATGGTCTGCACTGAAGAAAGCCGCCCTGCAAGCAGTGATGGTTGCAAACTTTGCCGGGGAAAATTTTTCTGCCGGTGGATTGATATGTCGGCTACGGCGCGGGTGATGGGGCTGTTGTCCTATGGGGTCTCGTCAATTTCGGTGCCCGAAGGTTTCCAAAGGGCGAGCGGGAAGCCCTTTGGTGCGACCGCTGGCGCATACCCTTTGTCCCGGGTGGGGATTGACGCGCCGACTACGGCGCGGGAGCAGGGCTTGCAGCCCTATGGGGCGTTCACACTTTTCTTT
>CAKUCE010000219.1 GCA_934643535.1 uncultured Clostridia bacterium
GGACGTGGGCGGACAAACCGTTCAGATGTATGTCGATCAAACTAACGGTAAAGGTTTTTCCGTTGTCGACCGTACCAGTACGAGTTACGAAATCGGAAGCGCTTACAGTTCGGAAGCCTATAAAAACTGGCTGAGAAACAGCATCGGTTCCGGCTACTACTACGACAGCACCAATACGGACGGCTTGAAAGCGGCTTATGACCAGATTTTTCAGGAAATCAAAACGATCCACGAAACCAGCGCGTCGGCGATTTGGGTGACGAACGACCAGGTGCCCGTGCTCAGTCCGGGAACGGACGGCGTGGAATTTATCGGCCTCTATACCAAAAACGGTCAGCTGGTGGGCAATAAGCTGGCGGGATCGAATGACGAAAACGGAGAAAACACAGCGTCGTTTGACCCAACCAAGTCGGATATTCAGTGGGATCTGAAAAAATCCGGCTATCGGAAAACCACGGACGGCAATCGGACGCTGTATGATTACGCCATTACCTACCGCGTCCGGCTGAAAAACGAAAGCCCGGATTTTGTAGAAGGAAAGGTCTATGAGACCAACGGCGAAACCAAGCTGACGTATCAGACCATTGAGGAAATCAACGGTCAGAAAAAAATATCGGAGGTCAAGAACATTGACTATCCCATCCCGTCTGTCAAAGGCTATCTGGCGGAATTCAGCTTCCTGAAAACCGATCGGGACGGCAAGCCGTTGCCCGGCGCGGTGTTTACACTGGCCCATGATACGGAACGGTGCTCCATCTGCCGGGGAGATGGAACCAGCGTGACAGTCGGAAACTTCACGGCTGAATCGGACGCGGAGGGCATGGTGCGCTTCGACAGAATTCCGTCGGGGCATCAGTACCGGCTGACCGAAACCGGCGTTCCGACCGGCTATCTGGACCCGGAGGATACCTACGCGGTGACGGTGGCCTATGACGTTATCACCGTGACCGTGACGCACCCGGACGGCACGTCCGAAAATTGGGATGGGACAAAGCTGAATACCATCGTCAACGGCAGCAGGCCGCGCCTGCCCGATACCGGCGGAACCGGTCCCCTACTTTATACAATCGGCGGTATTGCCCTGATGGCAATCAGCCTTTTGTACGGTTGCGCGAAGAAACGCAGGCGCAGCCGGGAGTCCATCCGTTAAACTCCAGGCGCTGACTGGACAGCGCCTGCAGCGGAACACATTTGGCACCCTATACACACGGAGGAGGAAGAGGAACATGAAACGGGTCGTATCTACATTATTTGCGCTGGTGCTGGTGCTGGCGCTGGTGGGAACTGCGGCGGCTGCCGGAGAAGGAAGCATTACCATTGATAATGCGGTTAAGGGTAAGACGTATACCATTTACCGGATCTTTGACCTGGACAGCCATAGTGAGGATTACCAAGCGCTGAACTATAAGGTCAGTGCGAAGTGGGCGGCGTTTTTTGCGGAAGGCGCTGAAGGCTTGAATTACGTCGATATCGACGAACTGGGCTATGTGACGTGGAAAGAAAACGCTTCTGCGGCGGACTTTGCGGCCAAGGCGATCGCCTTTGCGACGGCCAATAGCATTGCCAACGACGGCCAGAAGACGGCTGATTCCAGCACGGTGGCGTTCACCGGTCTGGAGCTGGGCTACTATCTGGTGCAGTCTGATCTGGGCGCGCTGTGCTCTTTGGATACCACGATGCCCGATGTGGAAATTCAGGAAAAGAATAGTAAGCCTACCGCGAAAAAAGAGGTGGAAGAGGATTCTACCGGCAATTACGGTGATCATAACGATGCCGACATTGGCCAGAAGGTGAACTTCAGAACCACCATTAACGTGGTGGACGGCGATCCGAAAAACTACGTGCTGCACGATAAGATGAGCGAAGGTCTGACCTTCGATGCCACGTCTGTCAAAGTGGCTATTGGTGATACGAGTCTGACTGAAGGCACGGATTATACTCTGGTATCTCCCGGCCTGGACAATGGCTGCACTTTCGAGGTACGCTTTGCGGATGGTAAGCTGAAGCCCAACGACGTTGTGACCGTGACCTATTCCGCTAAGGTGAATGAGAATGCTGTGGTTGGCGGTACGGGCAACCCCAATGAAATTCATTTGAGCTATGGCAACGACAGCAGTACCAGTACTACTCCCAGCGAGACCCGCACTTATGTTTGGGAGTTTGACGTTCTGAAGTACACCATGAAGGAGGGCACGCAAACTCCTTTGGCTGGTGCGCAGTTCAAGCTGTACAAAGAAGTAAATGGCACCAAAAACTACGTCATCGTTGATGCCAACAATAAGGTGACCGGCTGGACGGATAAGAAGGACGAGGGGAGCCTTTTTGAGACCCCTGCCTCTGGTAAATTCGAGATCATCGGTCTGGATGCCGACACCTACTATCTGGAAGAGATCCAGGCTCCTGCCGGCTATAACATGCTGAAAGACCCCGTTAAGGTGGTTATCACTGCGACGATCGATCAGACGACCAAGGTTGGTACGGCTACTGTGACCTACGGAAACGGCGCTACCGGTACTGTGGAAATCGAAAATAATACCGGCACGGAGCTGCCCTCCACCGGCGGTATCGGCACCACCGTCTTCTACGTGATCGGCGGTCTGCTCATGGCTGTGGCCGTGGTGCTGCTGGTGACCAAGAAGAAAATGTCCGCCACGAAGTAAGGCGTAAAACGGCATGCTGCCTGCCGGGCAGGGAAACGCCCTGCCCGGAGCGGTATGCCCTCCCGAGAAAGGAAAAAACGCCTTTCTCGGGAGGGCATACCCGGAGCCCTTTAGGGAGTAGAGAATGAAGAAACATCTGTCGACCATCCTGCTGGTGGCGGTGTTCCTGCTGGGCATGTGTATTCTGCTGTATCCGACGGTGAGCGACTACTGGAACTCGCTGCACCAGACCCGCGCCATCGGCGCTTACGAGGATACGCTGGCCAATATGACCCAGAAGGATTACACCGCGTATTTCGAAGCCGCCGATGCGTACAACGCCGCGCTGGCCGGACTGGCCTTTCCGCTGGCGGAGTATCAAAGCCTGTCCGAGCGCCCGGAATTGTCCCCCTATGAGGAGCTGCTGGACGTAAACGGCGCAGGGATTATGGGCTATATCGACATTGACGCGATCGGCGTGGAACTGCCTGTTTACCACGGAACCGACCCCAGTGTACTGAATATCGCCGTGGGGCATTTGCAGGGCAGCAGCCTGCCGGTGGGCGGCGAGAGCACCCACTGCGTGCTTTCCGCGCACCGCGGCCTGCCTAGCGCCCGGCTGTTTACCGATCTGGATCGCCTGAAGGAAGGCGATACCTTCACCCTGAGCGTCCTCAACCGCCTGCTGACCTACGAGATCGATCAGATATTGATCGTGAAGCCGGAAGAGGTGGACGCGCTGGCCATCGAGCCGGGGCAGGATCTGTGCACGCTGGTCACCTGCACCCCCTACGGCATTAACAGCCACCGGCTGCTGGTGCGGGGCCATCGGGTGGAAAACGCCAAGGAAAAGCCCGTCATTTTTGTCCCGGCAGATATGGTGCAGATCGACCCGCTGGTGGTCACGCCGATCGTGGCCGCGCCCATGCTGCTGGTGCTGCTGATCTTCCTGCTGATCCGATATCGAAAAAGGAGCTGAAACCTATGAAAAGGAAAACGCTTCTGCGCGGCCTTCTGCTCGCGCTGCTGATCTGCCTGCTGCTGTGCCCGGCAGCGATGGCCGATGAAGCCGATCTGAGCCGCAACGGCTCCATTACCCTGAACCTGACCGACAGCAAGGGCAACGCCGCGTCCGGCGGCGAGTTCTGGCTGTTCCGCGTGGGTGATCCCGTGGTCCGCAACAGCAACCTGTGCTTCGAGCTGACGGACGCTTTTGCCCCGACCGGCGTTTCGCTGGAGGATCTGAATTCCAGCGCCGTGGCGGAAACGCTGGCAGCGTATGCGCAGCAGCATTCCGGCCTGCGCCTGCAAAGCCGGAGCGCCGACCGAAACGGCCGTGTGGTGTTCTCCCGGGTCCCCTGCGGTCTGTATCTGGTGATGCAGAAAGCGCCTGCTTCCGGCTATGGATTCGAGCGGATGAGCGCTTTTGTGGCGACGATTCCCATGACGAACGAAAGCGGGACCGGCTGGGACTATGACGTGACCGCTAAACCCAAGGTGGAAAAGAAGCCCACGCCCACCCCCACCAGAACGCCAGGGCCTTCTACTACGCCGCCCCGGGATACCAAGCTGCCGCAGACCGGCCTTCTGATGTGGCCCGTGCTGGCGCTGGCCGGATTGGGTGTGGCGCTGTTCGCGCTGGGCTGGTTCCTTCGTTTTACGGGAAAACGGCATGAGTAGCAGGCAGAACAAATTCAGAAAGAAAACCGGCACGGTCTGTATGATTCTGGGGGCGCTGCTTTTGCTGGGCGCGGCGGCGCTGATTTATCAGAATCAGCGGGAAGAAGCCGCGGCTGGGCAGGAAGCCGCCGCCGTGCTGGAACAGCTTCAGGCGGAGCTGAACGCCGAGGGAGCAGGGCTGATCCTGCCGGAAAGCACCGCCGCGGACGGAGCGCTTTCGGTCACGCCGTCACCCGAACAGACGGAAGCCTCCGACAGCGACCCTCTTCCCGAAATGCCTACGCTGACCATCGGCGGGCAAAAATATATCGGCTATCTGGAGCTGCCCACGCTGGGACTGACCCTACCCATCATGAGCAGTTGGAGCTATTCCAAGCTGCGTATCGCACCCTGCCGCTATTGGGGCAGCGTCTACGACAATTCCATGGTGATTCTCGGCCACAACTATCTGGATCATTTCGGTCGTCTGAAAAGTCTGGAATTGGGCGATCCCATCCAATTTGTGGATGCGGACGGCAATATTTACCGCTATGAAGTCGTTCAGCAGGAAACCCTCGAAAAGACCGACGTGGACGCGATGCTGGACAGTCCCTACGATCTGACCCTTTTCACCTGCGCTCACGGCGGCGAGCGCCGCATCACCGTCCGAGCTCGAGCAAGGGGTAGTACCCCTTGACCCCGGACTGCGCGCCGTTGGCGCGCAGGGCACTAGCGGGACATGGAAGTTGGCTTCGGAGTTACCGCCGCTCGGCAGAGGGCCTCGCGGCTCGCGGGTCTGGTGCGATTTTCTGTTTGTTGGCGAGTACAGACCGCCATTCGGCGATGGGCCTCATGGCTCGCTAAAAAATGCCAGCGTGGATTTGAAACCGCGCTGGCATTTTGCGTTGCAAAGGTACACAGGAAACACGGCAATTTTCCAACCGGCAAAATTTGAGTATGCCTCACGCC
>CAKUCE010000220.1 GCA_934643535.1 uncultured Clostridia bacterium
GTCCAATGGATGAGAAATAAATGGAATAGCCTCTTATTTTGTGATGCTCTTTTTTGCTGTACCTTACATTGGGGGCCAATGTAAATATAGAACTTCAACATTAAAAGGAGGAACCTGTCTCATGAAGAAAATCGTCTCTCTGGTACTGTGCATCGCGATGCTCCTTTGCGTCGCTCCCGCCGCTCTGGCCGTGAACGAGGACGTTACCGGCACCGTTATGATCTACACCTCGATGTACCAGTTCGTCATCGATATGATGGACGAAGCCCTGAAGGCCGAATTCCCCAACCTGACCCCGGGCAACGACGGCTCCTTCTTCTTCTATGGCGGCACCGGCTCCCTGCAGACCAAGCTGGCCGGCGAAATGGAAACCGGTACGCTGGGCTGCGACATGATGCTGGTGGCCGAGCCCGCCTACAGCCTGGAGCTGAAGGAAGGCGGCTGGCTGCACAGCTACGACACCCCCGTCAAGGAAAGCCTGCGCTTCCCCTATGACGAGGAAGGCTACTGGTACCCTGTGCGCGTGTGCAACATGGTGCTGGCCTACAACCCCGAGCTTAAGACCCCCGAAGAGCTGCCCAAGACCTTCAAGGAGTTTGCCGAGGATCCCAGCCTGAAGGGCCGTATCTCCATGGGCAACCCTCTGACCTCCGGCACCACCATGGCGGCCGTGGCCAGCCTGAGCGACAAGTACGGCTATGAGTACTTCACCGCCCTGGGCAACAACGACGTGATGATCGAATCCGGCTCCACCGCTCTGGCCAAGCTGCAGACCGGCGAGTGCGACGTGATCATGATTCTGGAGGAGTCCGTGCTGAAGGAGCGCAAGGAAAACGGCTCCAAGATCGCCTGCATCTATCCCGACGACGGCGTCATCCTGATCCCCTCCACCGTCATGACCGTGGCGGAGGATCGCAGCGCCAACCTGAACATCGAGGCCTGCGAAGCCATCACCGATTACCTGCTGAGCGCGGAAGGCCAGAAATTCATGGTGGAGGGCTACATGCACTCCGTTATGAAGGGCTTCCCCGAGGTTCCCTTCGATTCCGTGGACACCGACGGCCTGATCGAGAAGGACATGGGCGTTGACTGGGTGCGCTGCTACACCATGCGCGACGAGATCCGCACCAAGTTCCAGGAGGCCGTTACCATCCCTGAAAAAAAGTAAATCCGGTTAACGCAAATCGCAAAGGGTGAATAAGGCGCCGCCGCTGCAGCCGACGAACGATGCGGCTCCGCCTGATCCTACCGACATGCCAAATGGGGGAAGTTGTCCTGACGGCGGCTTCCCCCTGTCGTATAACGACCAATCAACATACTGGGGAGTGCTGTTCATGCAGACACAGCTTCAACGAAGCAAACATGATCCAACCGAAACCCGGTGCAAGCTCACGCTGCTGATCCTGTTCCTGCTGGGCGCGGCGCTGATTCTGGGCGGCTTCTGGGGAATCCGGCAGTTTCAGCAGTCCGGCTTCGATCAGGAGGTGGGCTACCGGTATATCCAAAAGCTGTCCGGCGAAGTGGAAAGCCTGTATACCCAGTCCATCCAGCCGGTCATGGCCGGGCTGACGGACGCGGAGCGGGAAGCCCTGACCCGTCAGGCTGCGGGCCTTTTGAAGGAAAACTGGACGGCGGCCGCCAAGGCCGACCAAAGCGCCCGGGCCGACGCGATGCTGTCCGGCCTGGAGGGCGACAAGCTCCAGCAGAAAACCATGGAGCTTCTTTCCATGACCTATTCGCTGGGCGGGCCCAAGGTGGCTTCCGCCGAAAAGAAGCAGCTGGCCCAATGGACGGACGCAGAACGGGACGCGAACCGGCTGGCCCTGCTCCGGGCGGTGCTGGACGAAGGCGCGCCGCTGCCGCAGGCCGTGGCTTCCGCCGTGGGCGACCTGACCGGCTCCGACCGGGCCGCCGCGCTGATGCAGCTGTTTCTGGTCAGCGCCAACGCCCAGAACGAGCCCCTGCCCACCGACTATGTGAACGGCCTGAAAAAAGCGGCCCGCAATGCCGAGGCCCGCATCGCCGCCTATGAAATGACGGCGGACGGCTCCGTCTCCCTTCTTTCTCAAGTATTGATTTCTCACAGCCGCACGGCCATCCTGCTGGGCGTCCTGCTGGCGCTGGACATCGCGCTGCTGTTCCTGATGCTGTATAAAGACCACAGCTGGCATCTGGATTTCAAGTGGGCTATTATCCTCCTTATTGTGGATTTCATGCTGGTCTTCCAGGTGCTGCCCATGGTGTATCTGATCATCAAGGCCTTCTTCCCGGAGGGCAGCTTTACCTTCGACGTCTTCCAGCGCCTGTACACCTACCAGATGAACCTGGGCGCGCTGAAGAACACCCTCATCGCCGCCACCGTCACCATGGTGCTGGGCACGCTGATCGCCTTCCCGCTGGCGTGGCTGGTGGGCCGCACCAACCTGTTTGGCAAAAAGTTCTTCCGCTCCCTGTTCGTGCTGACGTACATGGTGCCCCCCTACGTGGGCGCCATGGCGTGGCTGCGGCTGCTGAACCCCAACGTGGGCACCATGAACCAGTTCTTCCGCCTGCTCTTCGGTCTGGGCGATACCCCCGGCCCGCTGAACATCTACACGCTGGGCGGCCTGATCTGGGTGCTGACCACGTTCTATTATCCCTACGCCTTCATCACCATCTCCCGGGCCATGGAGAAGATGGATCCCAGCCTGGAGGAGGCCAGCCGCATTTCCGGCGCGTCCCCCCTGCTGACGGTGTTCCGCGTCACCCTGCCCATGATGACCCCCAGCCTGATCGCCGGCGCGCTGCTGGTGTTCGTGGCGGCCATGAGCTGCTACGGCATCCCCTCCATTATCGGCGCGCCGGGCAAGGTGCATACCGTCACCACCCGCATCATCGAGTACAACGGTCTGGGGGCGCAGGGCATCAGCGACGCTACCGGTCTGGCGGTCTTTCTGATGGCGCTGGCCATCCTGATCCTCTACCTGAGCGACTTCGTGGTGGCCCGAAAGCAGTACATCACCGTATCCGGCAAATCCACCCGGCCCAACATCGTGGATCTGGGCAAGTGGCGCGTTCCGCTGACGGTGCTGGTAAGCCTGTTCGCCACCATCGTGGTGCTGATTCCCTTCGCCACCATCCTGACCACCTCCTTTAAGATCGACGTGGGCAAGTCCCTCTTCGACCCGGAGAACTTCACCCTGACCCAGTGGCAGACCATTTTCTCCCGCTCGGAGACCATCAGCTGCCTGAAGAACAGCCTGATCTTCGGCGTGATTACCGCCAGCGTGGGCATCGTGGTGGCCTGCACCATGTCCTACCTGCTGCAGCGTACCCGGATCCGCGGCCGCAAGCTGCCGGACTTCCTCATCACCCTTGGCTCCGGCACCCCCTCCGTGGTTATCGCGCTGGGCCTGATCATGACCATGAAGGGCGACTTCGGCGTGAACATCTACAACACGGCCTATATCATGATCGTGGCCTACCTCATCAAATACCTGATGATGGGCATGCGTACCGTGGTCAGCGCCATGAGCCAGATCCACGTCTCGCTGGAGGAATGCAGCCAGATCTCCGGCGCCAGCTGGACCCGCACCATGCTCAAGATCACCGGCCCCCTGATCTTCCCCTCCATCGCCGCGGGCTGGTTCCTGATCTTCATCCCCAGCTTCTATGAGCTGAGCATGACCACGCTGCTCTATTCCAACTCCACCAAGACCATCGGCTTCCAGCTGTACGAATACTGGACCTTCACCAGCCAGCCCCAGAGCTGCGCCATGGCCTTCGGTATTCTGATGATCGTCGTCGCCCTGAACTTCCTGCTCAACAAGCTCACCAAGGGCGAGTTCTCGATCTGATTTACGTCAGCCGTTCCATTCCATCTTAAAACCCCCCTTCCGATTGATATGACCCCTCTTGCCGCCGGTCGACAAGGCTCGAACCAAGTGCAAAGGGATTTCCCACAAAAAGGAGTTGGAATCATGTCCAGCGTAACCATTCAGAATGTAACCAAGACCTTCGGCAATACCACGGTGCTGGAAAACTTCGACGCCGTGTTCGCCGACGGCGAATTCATTACCCTGCTGGGCCCGTCGGGCTGCGGCAAAACCACTATGCTGCGCATCATCGCGGGCTTTGAAAAGCCCACCAGCGGCAGCGTGCTTTTCGACGACCGGGTCGTTTCCTCCGACAAGGTGTTCATCCCCCCGGAAAAGCGCGACATCGGCATGGTGTTCCAGAGCTACGCCGTGTGGCCCCACATGACCGTATTCGACAACGTGGCCTATCCGCTGCAGATCAAGAAAGTGGACAAAGCCGCCATCAAGCAGAAGGTGGAGCGCGTGCTGGACGTGGTGCATCTGGCCCAGTACCGGGACCGCATTCCCAGCCAGCTTTCCGGCGGCCAGCAGCAGCGCGTCGCGCTGGCCCGCGCGCTGGTAGCCGAACCCGCTCTGCTCCTTCTGGACGAGCCGCTGTCCAATCTGGACGCGAAGCTGCGCGAGAGCATGCGCTTTGAGATCAAGGACATTCAGAAGCAGTATGGCATCACGGTGGTGTACGTCACCCACGACCAGACCGAAGCCATGGCCATGAGCGACCGCATTGTAGTCATCAACAAGGGCGTCATCCAGCAGGTGGGTTCGCCCAAGGTGATCTACAACGAGCCTGCCAATCCGTTCATTGCGGATTTTGTGGGCAAGATCGAGTTCCTGGAGGGCCATGTGGAGGCTGGCTGCATCGCGCTGGAGGGCTGCGGCCAGAAGCTGCCCTACGAGGGCGACGCCAAGGGCGACGTGATCGTGGGCGTTCGTCCCGAGCATGTGAAGTACGCCGAGGCAGGCAAGGGCACGCTGCACGGCGTGGTGAAGAGCCACTTCTATTTGGGCGACGTGGACGACTGCCGCATCGATCTGGGCGGCGGCAAGGAGCTGCGCATCATTGCCGACCCCTACGAGAGCGTGGGCGTGGAAGCGGGCAAGGCCATCGAGCTGGACGTGCGCAACTTCCTCGTCTATCCCGCCGAGCAGCCCGGCGAAGACTTCCGCCGCATCCTCACCTAAGGCAGGGGCAGTGCCCCTGCACCCCGGACTGCGCGGCAAAGCCGCGCAGGGCTACTCGTGGGACATGCGGCTTGGCCGTTGAATTACCGCCGTGGCACGACAGGTGCCACGGCTCGCGGGTCTGGTGCGATTTCCAGTATGTTGGCGTGTACAGACCGCCATTCGGCGACGGGCCTCATGGCTCGCTGAAAAATGCCAGCGTGGATTTGAACCCACGCTGGCATTT
>CAKUCE010000221.1 GCA_934643535.1 uncultured Clostridia bacterium
TGGCGAACATGGCCATAGCGAAGGAGAACACCAGCGCCCAGGAAATGAAGTTGGGCAGGGTGGTGAAGATCTGCACGGCCTTCTTAAAGCGCATGTTGTTGACTTCGTTCAGGAAGATGGCGAAGACCATGGGCAGGAAGCTGGTGGCCAGATTCAGGCCGCTCATGCCGAAGGTGTTCTTCAGCACCCGGACGATGTTGTCCCGGTGGCCCTGATTGGTGAACATTTCCGCAAACCACTTGAAGCCTACAAACTCCTGCTGATCCATGGGAAGGCCGAACTTGTAGTTGTAGAAGGCGTAGCTCCATCCGTACAGGGGCAGGTAGCTGAACAGGAACACCGCCACCAGGAAGGGGAGCATCATCAGGAAGAGCTTATACTTTTTGGGCAGCTCCTCTTCATTCACAAAATTGGAGAAGAACGCCGCGAACAACAAAAGCGGCAGGGACACGTACAGGAACGCCGTCGCCCCGGAGGATCCGATGGAGCGGGGCATGGCCAGCGCGGACAAAAGCCACGTTACCAGCCGGGCCACGAATGCCAGCAGGAACAGCAGAATGGGCAGCTTCCTGTCCTTGTGGGCCAGCACGGCGGCAATGCCCGCCAGGATCAGCACCATGGTGACCCAGCTGGAAACGCTGAAAGACGTGAACAGCTTCTGCATCAGGTCTTCCACCGCGGCGGCGTTCAGTTCGCCGTCCTTGGCTTCCTCCTGATAGATGGCCTTGCCCTTGGAGTCGGTGGGATGGAGCAGCTCCTCCGGCGCGCGGAAGGTCAGAGTCTCCAGTCCGGACACGTTCACCGTGGCCAGCACTTTGTTCTTGCCGGGCTTGGTGAAGGAGACGGTGGTGCCGGGCAGCAGCACGAAAGCCAGCGACACCAGCGCCAGCGCCAGCGCGATCACCTTCAGGCGGCTCTTTTTGGGGATGGGGTTGACAAAGTAAGGTTCGTTGGCATAGCGTACCCCCAGCACGCCGCAGCCGGCGCTGGCCAACGTCAGAAGCGTCAGCAGCATGGGCGTGACCGTCAGGCTGCCCAGACCCAGCTGGCACAGCTGACGGGTGGCGGTGGAGAACATGTCTCCGCTGCCAAGGCTCATCATGCTCATCACGGTAGCGCCCACGCAGATCAGCGCCAGTACGCTCAGGCTCAGCGGGAACCAGCGGTCCACCCTGGGCAGGAAGGCCAGCAGCGCCGTCAGCGCCAGCAGGATCATCGCCGCGATCAGGTAGGCGTTGGGCGCGGCGGTGGAAGAACCGATGGTGAAAATACCCTGAATATTATTGGCGTCGTTGGAGTAGGGCACCAGCGCCTCGATATCGCCGGTCAGCACGCTGCCGTAAACGCCCTTTTCCGCCGCCTCAGCCCGGAGGTTCGGCTCATTTCCAAGCATTTCCTTCCACAGAGGCGTGGCGCGATTCATGGCCGCCGCATCCGCCGGGTCAGCCGTGACGCTCTCCGGCACGGACACCACATGGGAGGGCAGCAGCAGGCACAGCACGGCCAAAATCGCCAGTACGCCGCTTGCCAGCCGGAACGTCCGGTCGGTGATCTTCATGGCCGGGGCTTCCTTCAGGCTGACGAAGCCCAGCACCGCCACAATCAGTCCGCCGATGGCCGGAGCATAGATCCACGCCTGATTTTCCAGAAGCAGAGTGAAAAGGATCGAACCGCAGATGTTTTTCACCTGCAGGGAGAAGGTATACGTCAGGCCGATGGACAGGATGGACAGCACAATGGATACGCGAATCCACCGTTCCCCCATCAGCAGCGCCACGGCAGCCAGCGCCAGCAGCACCAGACCAGCGATCAGCATCCAGTTGTCAAAGGCGATCAGCCCAAGCTGCGGAACATCCGCTGCTGGCAGACAGTCCGCCCCTTTGAGCATAACGTCTCCAACGGAGATCGTTTTGGGAAACAGCGCCGCCGTTTCCTCTCCCAGCTGGCTGTGGACATACACCTTGGCCGCAGGAAGGAACAGCGTGGCAAGAACGACGGCAAGGACGATGATACCGGCCCAGCGCTTCTTCAATTCCGACCCCTTCTTTCTTCCATAATTCTATTTGTTCGGATTCAGGCGGATACGCACCGTCTGCCCCCGGTGGACATACAGTTCAAAGTTGCTTTCGTCGCCGTTGCGGTAACGGTCGCAGACCCAGCGTTCGCCCTCGAAGTGGCCTTCTTCCACCGAAAGGAAGTTCAGCGTGCCGCTCTGACGGGATTGCAGCAGCGGGTAGGGATTTTCTTCCGTCGGGTCGGGCCGGTAGCGGAAGTCCACCATCACGCCGCAGCCGGACAGATAGAACTCGTTTTCATCGGTCTGGATCAGCAGCGCCCGGCCGCGAGTGGTCATCACGTCCGCGTTTTCCGGATTGCGGGTATTGATGCGGCTGCCCAGCCGGTAGCCTGTGGGATTCACGCTGACGAATTTGGCTTCGATATGCCAGCGGTCCAGCCTGAGATATTGTTTTGCCATGAACTCCTGCTGCACCAGCGCGTGGACCCGTCCCGTGCCGCGGTAACGGATCAGCAGCGGCGCAACGCCCCGAACGGCCTTCATGCTCAGCGCCACCTCCCGGGCAGCGGGCATCAGCCGTCCCTCTTCATCCAACGCAGAGGAGCCGCCGAAGCATGCAAAACCGATGCAGCCAAAATCTGCAAAGGCCTCCATCATGTTCATGGCGGTAGCGTCGCCGCCGGTGCAGGTCTCAGGGATCATCAGGGGGTTATCCGGGCGGGCGTAGCGGGCCAGCACCCGGCGGTACTTCTCCCGCTCCTCCACATACATATCCGGGCAGAGCAGGTCGATCGAAGTCGCCACTTTTTTATAAATATCCAGCACCCGGCCCACGGCCGCGCCGCTGTTGTAGCAGGCTCCCGGCTCCTCAAAGCCGTTTTCGCCCAACATAACGTTCGTGTAGATAGGTAAATCATACCGCTTTTTGCCCGTTTTGGCAACCTGATTCATAAATTCCGCATGAGCCCACGCCATAAAGGCCTCGTGAGCATGGCGGCCAAAGCGGCCCCGCCAGCTGTTGCCGGAGGGTTCCACGCCCATATCTTCCAGTTCCACGCCGTAAAGGCACTGGGGCACACCCTTTTCATAGACGGCGCGTGCTTCGGGGCTATAATCCATATCGGTATTGGCCAGCCCCATTTCATTTTCCACCTGCACGGCCAGCACGGTGCGCTGCTGTCCGTCCGTTTCCTTCAGGTGGGCCATCAGCGCGGCAAAAGCGCGGCTGTCCGCCTCCAGCGTCGCCGGGCAGAGCGGGCTCAGGGACGCCACGTGTCCGCCGTCCGGCCCCTGAGCCAGCCAATAGGTTTCAGGGTGCAGCTTGATCCATTCGGGCACATAATTGGGATGACCGTTTTTGCTGGTGCCGAACCAGAGCAGGATCAGATACAGGCCGTTTTCCCGGCAGAGGGAAAGCAGGCCGTCCACGCCGGAAAAGTCATACTGCCCGGGTTCCCGTTCCAGCTGATACCAGTAGACGGGCGCTTCCAGCAGGTTTCCGCCATACGCCCTGACCGCCGTCAGTTCCCGCGCCATCATCTCCGGATCGCCCACAGAGGAATTGTGGGTCTGGGTGCCCAGCAGCAGTACGGGCTCGCCCTTTGCATTTTTCAAAAACGTCATCCGTCGTTCCTCCCCCGCTTGTCATCGCATAAAATCCATGGAATGGGAGCCTTTCGTTCTTTTCGAAGGTCAGGCGCCGTTTTTTCATGTTTCCGGGAGTTTCCGGGCGAATCTTTTTTCGCAGCCAAAAAAAGATTCTTTCGCAAACGTTTAAGTTTCGTTGCCCTGTTTGCTAATTTATAGTATAATGGCCCCGGAGGAAAAATACAGTCAGTTTTCGACATTTAATATGGAGAAATCGGCATGTGGATTCATCAGGAAGAGACCAAACGGATCAGTTACATTGACCAGCTGGAAATTCAGATTTCCGACGGAGGCTACGACGAAGTCGGCCCGGAATGGTGCGGGACCCGCGAATGTTCTCCCTTCAGTCGCCTGTATTATATCAGCGGCGGCAAGGCCTGGGCCCAGAGCGGCGACGAAACGCTGGAGTTCACCGAGGGGCACATGGCGTTGATTCCCCTATGGCACCCTTACCCCCACGGCTGCGTGGAGTCCTTCGACCATTTATATTTTCACTTCAATCTGACCAAAGCGGGCGGATTGGATCTTTTCAGCTCGCTCAAGCAGATCCTTATCCTGCCCATGGACAAGCAGGCCATTGCCCACATGATCCAGCTTTACAACAGCCGCAATCCTGCGGACGCTCTTTCCCTGACCAGCTTTCTGCTCCGGGACATCAACACCTTTATTTCGCTGGGCGTTTCCACCGGGGCCATGACCTACGCCTACAGCGAAATCATGGAACGAGTGGTGCGTCTGATCCAGGAGCGGCTTTCCGCCCGGCTGACGGTAAACCAGCTGGCGGAAGAACTGAACATTTCTCCCAGTACGCTGACCAAGAAGTTCCGTGCGGAGGTAGGCACGCCCCTGGGCACGTACATCGACACTATGCTTTTCCGCAAGTGCATGCATCTGCTTCTTTCCACCGACCTGCCCATCGGCAAGATCGCTGAAGAGCTGGAGTTCTGCGATCAATTCTACTTCAGCCGCTTCTTCAAGCAGCACTACGGCGAAACGCCCACCGCCTACCGCAGGCGGCTCCGGCAGGGGTAAAGCCCTGCACCCCACACCGCGCCCTATGGGCGCGGGGCTGCTCGAGGGAAAGCAAGTTGGCTGCGGAGTTACCGCCGTGGCACGACGGGTGCCACGGCTCGCGGGTCTGGTGCGATTTCCAGTCTGTTAGCGAGCGTAGACCGCCATTCGGCAACGGGCCTCATGGCTCGGAGGCTGAGCCTCTTTCGGACTGCGCGCATGGGAGCGCAGGGCACTAGCAGGACATGCCGCTTGGCCGCGGAATTACCGCCGCTCGGCAGAGGGCCTCGCGGCTCGCGGGTCTGGTGCGATTTCCAGTATGTTGGCGAGCGTAGACCGCCATTCGGCGACGGGCCTCATGGCTCGCATAAAAAGGCCAGCGTGGATTTGAAACCACGCTGGCCTTTTGCGCTGCAAAGGTACACAAGAAACACGGCAATTTCCCAACCCGCAAAATTTGAGCATGCCCCACGCCAGCCGCGGGGGCAAGAGCGGCGATAGGCAGCGGAGGGAAAAAGGCCCGCCCATTTTGACGGCGGAAAAAGGCGAGTTCGGAGCGCGCCGGATC
>CAKUCE010000222.1 GCA_934643535.1 uncultured Clostridia bacterium
TTGCCAGCTCACGCTGGCGGGCTGCGACGATCGCCGCAAGCTGCTTTTCCACAAAATGCTGCTCAACGACGAACTCCCCCTGACTATTGGCGGCGGTATCGGCCAGAGCCGCCTGTGCATGCTGCTGCTGGGCAAGGCGCATATCGGCGAGGTGCAGTCGTCCATCTGGGACGAGGAGACGCACCGCATCTGCCGGGAGGCGGGCGTAACGCTGCTGTAAACCAGGAAAAAACAAAACCGGCCCGTGTCCGAAACGAAGCGATCGTATCGGATACGGGCCGGTTGTCTGATCCGCGGGGAAAAATTACAGCTTGTTGATAAGCTCGTACAGTTCCCGGTCGAAGTTCTTCTTCATGCTCAGCGCGTCGGCAATGGGCATGTTGAAAACGCGGCCATGACGGATGCCGATGGCCTGATTAGCAATGCCGCGGTTGAGCAGCTGCACGGCCAGATAGCCCGCCTCAAAGGCGAAAGCGCTGTCCTGCGCGGTGGGCTGAGCGCCGCGCTGGGTGTAGCCGATGACGGTGGAGCGAACTTCCGCGCCGCCGCACTTCCGCTTGAGGATGCTGGCCAGATATTCGGCGCTGATGGGTTCGCCGGGATAAACGGTCTTGCCGTTATCGTTGAGGAACTTGCGCCAGTCGAAGGGCTTCATGTTGTCCCAGCAATGCTCGCTGATGACCAGCGTGGCGCGGGTGTTGCCCTGCTCGATCAGATGGTTCAGGCGGGCGGCTACTGCATCCACGTCCCACTCCATTTCGGGAACGACCAGCATTTCTGCGCCGGTGGCGATCGCGGTCTTCATGGCGATGTCGCCGCAGTTGCGGCCCATCACCTGCACCACATGGGGACGGTCATGGCTACGGCTGGTGGCACGGATGGAACGAACGGCTTCCACGCACACGTTCACAGCGGTATCGTAGCCCAGCGTGGCCTCGGTGTAGCCCAGGTCGTTGTCGATGGTGCCGGGGATGCCCACGCAGGGGATGCCCAGCTCGCACAGGTACATGGCGCCGGTAAAGCTGCCGTCGCCGCCGATCACGACCAGCGCGTCGATGCCCAGCTGGCGCAGGTTTTCAGCGGCCTGCCGCCGGACCTCGGGCTGCTTGAATTCCACGCAGCGGGCGGTGCGCAGGAAGGTGCCGCGCTGATCGGCAATATCCAGCACCGTCTCCAGGTCGAGAGCGCAGATGTCGTCCTCAGGATTCTTGCTCAGGCCCAGCAGGCCGTTATAGCCGCGCTTGATGCCCATGAGCTGGATGCCGTTCATAGCGGCGCAGCGGGCCACGCTCACGACGGCCGCGTTCATTCCGGGGCTGTCGCCGCCGCTGGTCAGGATACCAATCTTCCGGATCATATCGCACAGTCTCCTTATCGTATAAAAAAAGTATGAGGATGGATTCCGTTTTTCAGTATAACACAGCCAGAAAAATACGCAAGCCTTTTTGAGCAAAGGCTTGCGCAGGTTTGTCGAAAAAGTTCGCCGCCGCGAACGCAGGCAGGCCGCTCCGCCGGTCAGGCCCGATCGTCAGGCTCCATAGGGCCTACATGCTTGAGGTAGGCGGTAGGACTCATGCCGACCACATGCTTGAACTGCTTGGAGAAATGATAGGGATCGGGCATACCGATCTCCACGCCGGTCTGGCGCACGCTCATGCCGCCCCGCAGCAGGGTCTTGGCCCGCTCCATCTTCTGGAACTGCAGGTAGCCCAGCGGCGGGATACCCAGCTCCGTGGTGAAGCGCTTGCGGAAGGTTTCCATGGGCATACGGCTGATGGCGGCCATTTCCGCCAGACTGAAATTGGCCTGATACTGGCTCTGACGCATGGCGTCCACCACCCGGGCGATCTCGTGGCTCAGCACCGCGTTGGTGGCTACGCTGTGGCCGCTGTGGGCCGCCAGCAGCGCCCAGAGCAGCTGCGCCAGCTGGAAGCTGGCTTGATCGGTGCCGCTGTGACGCACCAGCACCTGCACGATCTGCCGGATCAGCAGCACCTGATTGGGCAGGATCCCCTGCCGGGCGGGAACCAGATTGTAGGCGTTCATCTGCCGCAGGAACGACGTGGCCAGCGCGCCGTCCACCGTGAACCACAGAAGGCGGCTGTCCCGGGCTTCTTCCAGACGGCAGTCCGTCGTTCCCGAAGGGATGACGAAGCACTCGCCCTTTTTGAAGCGGAGATGCTGGCTGCCGAAGGTCATGGTCATGTCGCCCTCGTCGGCGATCAGCCACAGTGTATGGTGAAACGGCGCGATCTGGTATTGATCCTGCGTCAGAATGGCGCTGCCCGCTTCCCGGATCCAGACGCCGCTTTCTTCTACCAGCCGCGCGGGGACGTGGGTTCCCTGTACGAACACGCCGGGGTCGCTGTCTTCGGTGTTGATAGGAATAAATCGAAGCTCATCCATCTTGCTGTATCTTCCTTATATAGTTCTGGCCAGCTTTCTGACCGTATATAACATTGTATGAGAGTCTTATAGGAATGTCAAGCAAAAAACGCTCCAAAATTCGGAGCGTTTTTTGAGAAAATAGAAATAAAGTTCGGGGTTCAGGGCTCCTGGACCCGTTGATAGACCGTTCCGACGGTGTTGCCGTAGCTTTTGATGGAGAAAAGTTCCCGGTAGCCCTCCGGCGGCACGGCATGATAGACCCACGCATAGGTGGCTCCATAATAAAGATAGGGTTCATCGTCTTCGTGGGTGACGGTCAGCCTGGCCCGCAGATCGGCGGGCAGTTTATAGGCTGCCGGGATCAGGTCGTTGAAATAGCAGCCGATGGTCACATGCCCCTCCGTCTGACGCAGCAGCTGCTGGTATGCGCCGGTGGGGCACACGTTCCACGTGTCCATCTCCATGGTCTGGGCCGCGTCCCGGGGGATCAGCACGTTGTAATAGGCGCATTCGTAGGGATGATTCAGCCCGATGCCCACGGCGCTCAGCACAAGGAAACCCGCTGTCAGCCCGGCCGCTGTCCGTCGAAGGACCTTCCGCTGCCGCAGTCCGCGCAGAATGCCGTCCAGTCCCAGCGCCGCCAGCAGCACCATGCCCGCGTAAACAAAGTAGAAATGCCGCCAGCCATTGTACATCAGCGGTTTGCCCACGCAGCTGTATACGACGGGCACCGCGAACGCCGCCAGAAAGGCAAGGCCCATAAGCTGCCGGGGCTGGGACAGATCCCGGGTTTTCCGGCGCAGCGGCTCCGCCAGCGCCCGGAGGCTTCCCGCCGCCGTCAGAAACAGCGTGGGCAGCGGCACCGTGACCAGAATCATGAAGGGCAGATAATACCACGGCAGGGGCGTTTCCTGATTGACGTCCCAAAACCGTGCGCCCCGGAACAGCACCTCGCCGCCGAAGCGGGAAAAATTCACGGCGTTGTCCAGGCACCAGCGGAAAAAACCGATGGGATCCGACCAGAGGGCCGGGGTCAGCAGCGCATGGAAACCGGCAAAGCTGAGAATGGTCACGGCGGCCAGCCCCGCCATGGAGCGGTTCCATTTCTTTTGGACCGTCAGGGAGACGATCATCGCAAGGCCCATCAGGCCCCAGGCAAATATGCCCACGATCTTGGTATTGAACGCCATGGCCCCAAAGAAGGAAAGCATCAGCCCCCGGGAAAGGCAGGGCCTGCGGATCAGCCTGACTCCCTGCCAGAAGGTGAGCAGGAACAGGCACAGCAGCACCACATCCTTATTGTTGTAGTGCCCCTCCGCAAAGAACCGGGGACAAAGATACAAAAGCAGCGCGGCGGCGCAGCTCACCGGGCGGCTCATGTCCAGATTGCGGCATACGCCGTATACCGCCAGACAGCCCAGCAGGAACCAGCATTCGGTCAGAAGGCTCCACACCAGCGAATAGGTGTAAATGTCCTGCCGCAGCCACGGCAGCAGCGGGATCAGCGGATAATAGGCGCAGATGCCGTGATCCTTTTCAATGCTCTGGGAAATGGGCAGGTCCACCTCCTGAGAAAAGAACCCGTCCCGTATGGAAAAGGGCCAGTGCAGGCGGTACTCCTCCACATTGCTGTGGAAAATGGCCATTTCCGTGTATTCGTCATAAGGCATGCCATAGTCCCGTACCGTCAGGAAGCCCGCCAGCGCCAGAAGCAGGAAAAACAGCGCCGTCCATACGCGCGCTGTTTTTTCCGAAATGCCAGAGTATCCGTGCATTTGCATTCCCCTTTTATTGCTCCTGCGGCGAGAGCCGCAAAACAGAAAAAACGATCAGCCTACCACGTCGCCCACGCCGTTCAGGACATAGCGGGGCCGGTAGGGGAATTTGCTCATTTCTTCCCGGGTGGTCACACCGGAAAGCACCAGCACCGTGTCGATGCCGCTTTCCACGCCCGCGATAACGTCGGTATCCATCCGGTCGCCGATGATGGCGGCCTCGTCCGTGCTGACGCCCAGGCGGCGCAGGCCGTGACGCATCATCAGAGGATTGGGCTTGCCCAGGAAATAGGCGCTGTGGCCCGTAGCCAGCTCGATGGGGGCGATCAGCGCCTTGCAGGCGGGCGCGATGCCGTTTTCGATGGGGCCGGTCAGGTCGGGGTTGGTGCCGATCAGCTTGGCGCCGCCCAGCACCAGCTGCACCGCCCGTTCGATCTTTTCATAGTTGTAGGTATGGGTCTCGCCCAGCACCACGTAGTCCGGGTTGACCTCGTTCATCGTAAAGCCTGCGTCATACAGCGCGCCGAACAGGCCCGGCTCGCCGATGGCGTATACGCTGCCGCCGGGGCACTGCCCCTTGAGGAAGGCCGCGGTGCTCATGGCGCTGGTGTAGAAGTGGCTCTCGTCCACGTCCAGCCCCAGCCGGGCCAGCTTCTGCTGCAGCTCCCGGGGAGCCCGTTCGCTGGAATTGGTCAGGAACAGGAAACGCTTGTCGTTCTTTTTCAGAAATTCCACAAAACGCTCTACCCCGGGCAGCAGCATGTTGCCGTGGTAGATCACGCCGTCCATATCAATAATATATCCCTTTTTGGCCCTCAGGGCTTCCATGGTGTAGGGATGGGCCGTTTCATTCAGGCTCATGAGGTTCTCCTTTCCGTCCGGCGGCTGCCGTCCTGTTCAGTATAGCATAAAGCGCGCAGCTTCACCAGAGGAAACAGAGGTTAAATCCATGTCATACTACTCTCAATCTAAAAGATGTTCAAATGTGTCAGAATATGTTATAATGGAAACGGTGATGAGAAATGAAGC
>CAKUCE010000223.1 GCA_934643535.1 uncultured Clostridia bacterium
TGACACTTTCTTGTCAATTTCACCCCTCGAAATTTCCTGAATGCCTCCGTTTTTGGAAACGGGATGATCTTTTCAAAAGCAGGCGCCATAAAGAAACCGCCCTGTCCTCCGGCTGGGACAAGGCGGCTTTTCTTTTGCAAAAACACCGTATTACTTTTTTTCTTCCCACTCCGCCAGCTCCTGACGGATATACTGCAGAGCAAGCAGCTTCTCCTTCACTTCTTCCACGTTCAGAAGGCGGGTATTGTTGGAGTTGAACTCCGTCAGCGGGTTGCGCTCCACATTGCCCTTGACCACATATTTGTCATAATTCAGGTCGCGGGTATCGGCGGGCACCCGGAAGAAGCGGCCCATATCGACGGCGTGAACGCATTCCTCATTGGTGAGCAGCGTTTCATACATTTTTTCGCCGTGACGGATGCCGATCACCTGAATGGGATTGTCCGCGTGGAACAGCTCCCGCACCGCCTGCGCCAGCGTACCGATGGTACAGGCCGGAGCCTTCATGACCAGAATATCGCCGCTGGAGCCGTTTTCAAAGGCAAAAAGCACCAGCTCCACCGCTTCTTTCAGGCTCATGATGAAGCGGGTCATGTGGGGGTCGGTCACAGTCAGGGGCAGGCCCGCCTTGATCTGGTCGATAAACAGCGGAATGACCGACCCGCGGGAGCACATCACGTTGCCGTAGCGCGTGCCGCAGATGGTGGTCTTTTCCGGGGACACCGTGCGGCTCTTGGCCACAAACACCTTTTCCATCATGGCCTTGGACGTGCCCATGGCGTTGACGGGATAGGCGGCCTTGTCGGTGGACAGGCAAATGACCTTCTTCACCCCGGCCTCGATGCAGGCGGTCAGCACGTTGTCCGTGCCTAAAACATTGGTCTTCACGGCTTCGATGGGAAAAAACTCGCAGGAGGGCACCTGTTTGAGCGCCGCCGCGTGGAAGAGATAATCCACGCCGTACAGCGCGTTTTTCACGCTGGACATGTCGCGCACGTCGCCGATATAGTATTTGATCTTATCGGATTGATAGCGATGGCGCATATCGTCCTGCTTTTTCTCGTCCCGGCTGAAAATACGGATCTCCTTGATGTCCGTATCCAGAAAACGATCCAGCACTGCGCCGCCAAAGGAGCCGGTGCCGCCGGTGATCATCAGGGTCTTGCCGCTGAAAAGCATGTCATTCGTCCTCCTCGCCATTCTTAAGCACGTTGCCGGTCAACCGGTGCAGCACCTCCCGGTAGGCTTCCTCCACGTTGCCCAGATCATGGCGGAAGCAGTCCAGATCCAGCGGTTCATGGGTGCGCGCGTCCCAGAAGCGGCAGGTGTCCGGCGATACCTCGTCCGCCAGCAGGATCTCGCCGTGGAAGCGTCCGAATTCCAGCTTGAAGTCGATCAGCTCGATATTGATCTCCCGCATGCACTCGGAAAGGATTTCATTGACGCGCAGGGCATAGTGGGACATGATCTCGATCTCTTCCGGCGTGGCCAGCTCCATGGCGGTAATATGCGTCAGATTTACCAGCGGATCCTCCAGTTCGGGATCCTTCAGGCAGTATTCCACCACGGTGTTTTTCAGCTTGGTTCCGTCCGGATAGCCGATGCGCTTGGCCAGACTGCCCGCCACGATATTGCGCACCTTCACCGTCACGGGGATGATCTCCACCCGTTTGACCAGCGAGCATCGGTTGTCGATACGCCGGATAAAATGATTGGGCACGCCCTTGTCCTTCAAAAGGGTGAACATATACTCGCAGATCAGGTTGTTGATCTCCCCCTTGCCGATGATGCGTCCCCGCTTCAGGCGGTGAAAGGCGAAGGTCTCGTCCCGGTAATAGACCACCGCTTCGTCGGGATTTTCCATGGCATACAGGCGTTTGCCCTTTCCCTCCGCAATTAGCTCCGTAATCTGATCCATGCTTCAACCCTCTTACTTCTTTAATAACTTCGCTCTATTGTAGCATTTTCCGCCTTCAAGCGCAAATCACACGGTAATATTTTTGACCCATCTGCCTTTTTTGAGGATCCACAGGGCCGGGAATACCTTGGCGTACATCAGGAACTGCACGATCAGCACCGCGACCCAGAGAGCGATCTTCCCCGGCAGGAAAACGCCCATCAGCACCGCGGCAGGCACGGGAATCACCCACATATAGCCGCTGTCCAGCAGCATGGCGTTGCGGGTATCGCCGCCGGCCCGCAGGCAGAAAAAGCAGAAGCCGTACACGAACTGCAGCGGGCACAGCACGCTCATGATCAGGGAGATGAGCGTCGCCGTCTGCTGCAGCTCCGGCGTCAGCTGATAGGCCCGCGGCAGCAGCAACGACATCAGGCAGGAAAGCACCATGCTGGAAAGGGCGATCAGCACATCCAGCCCCAGCAGCTTTTTGCAGCTTTCCCGGGCCTCCTTCAGCCGGTTGGCGCCCAGCTCCGTGCCGATAAGGACGGAAACCGCCGCCGAGGTGCCGGAAGCCAGCACGGCCGCAAACATATTGCACACCTCCGCAATGGAAATGGCAGGCAGCGAAGCCTCGTCCAGCCGGGCGTAGCACCAGAAGTACAGGTTCAGGCCCACGCTCCACAGAAGCTCGTTGGCCGTCAGCGGCGCCGCCTTCACGAAGAAGGTGCGCACGGTTCTGCCGGGCAGGCGCAGGGCCTCCTTCAGATCCCAGCTGAAATACATCCGTCTGCCGCAAAGCAAGATCAGATAGACCAGCATTTCCAGCGTCCGGGCGATCAGCGTGCCCCATGCCGCGCCCGCCACGCCAAGCGCGGGCGCGCCCAGCTTGCCAAAGATCAGAATATAATTGCACACGGCGTTGGTCGTGATGGTGCCCAGACTGACCAGCATGGGCAGCCGGTTCATGCCGATGGAGCGCAGGGAAAACACGCACACGTTGCTGATGGACGTGGGCAGATAGCTGACGCTGACCACCGCCAGATAGCTCAGGCCCAGCAGGATGGTCATCTCGTCCTTTACAAACAGGCCCATGATCTGCCGGGGCAGCAGCCGAAGCAGCACAAAAAACACCACCGAAATGGCGACGCTCAGCCCGACCTGCAAAGAAAACAGGCCCTGACAGGTCTTATGATCCTCCGCGCCGTAATACTGGCTGATCATCAGTCCTGCTCCACCGGTCAGGCCAAAAAGCAGGCAGTTGAAGATCGTATAGGGTTTATTGGCCACGCTGACGGCGCTCATGGCCAGTCCGTTCAGATCCAGACTGCCTACCATCAGATTGTCCACCATGTTGAAAAGGCTGTTGATCAGCTGCTGCACCGCCACGGGCAGCATCACGCCCAGCGCCCGGCGGCAGAATTCCTTATCCGCCCGGTAGGGCCTCAATCTTTCCGAAAGCTGCATCTTTGGTCAGGCTCCCATTTCATCCAGCATCAATAAAGCACAAACGGCGCGCCCCAGGTGCGCCAAAATTCATTGTATCCTTCCGCTTTGCGCTTTGTCAAGACAGAAAAGAGCAACGCGCGTTGCCAACCGGGAAAAAACATCGTATAATAACAAACGCAAAAGACCCGTTCAAAGGAGGGATGGCGTTGTACCGCATTTTCATCGTGGAGGACGACCCGGTGATCGTGTCCGCCCTGTGCGCCCACATGGAAAAGTGGGGCTTCGAATGCCGGGGCGTGGAGGACTTCCGAAAGGTAACGGAAGAATTCGCCGCCTACGCGCCCCATCTGGTGCTGATGGATATTTCCCTTCCTTTTTATGACGGCTATCACTGGTGCGCTGAAATTCGAAAGCTGAGCAAGACGCCGATGATCTTTCTTTCCTCGGCGGCGGAGAATATGAACATTCTGATGGCCCTCAGCGCGGGCGCGGACGATTTCGTCCAGAAGCCCTTCGACCTGTCGGTACTGCTGGCCAAGGTGCAGGCCCTTCTCCGGCGCACCTATGATTTCGGGCAGGCGGCGGCGACGCTCTACAGCCACGAAGGGCTTCTGTATAATCCTGCCGACGGCATGGTGGAATTTCAGGGAAAGACCGCTCCGCTCAGCAAGAACGAAAGCCGCATTCTGGGCGTTCTCCTCCGGCACAAGGGCGAGACGGTCAGCCGGGAGACCCTGATGAACGCCCTTTGGGAAACGGACTGCTTTGTGGACGAAAATACGCTGACCGTGAATGTCACCCGTCTGCGCCGCCGGCTGGAAAGCATCGGCGCGCCGGACCTGATCCAGACCAGAAAGGGCGTCGGGTATCTGATCTCATGAAAAGAAAGCTGTTTGGAACGGCCCTGAAGGGATATTTTCGGGAAAAAGCGGGCTGGCTTCTGGGATTTGCCGGTTTTATCGCCTGCTTTTCGCTGATCGGGTGGCTCTGCGGCCTGCCGGGCACCGTCGCACTGTATGGAGCCATGCTCTGCGGCGCAGGGCTGTTGGCGGGATGTACCGCCGGCTTCTGGCAGCACTTGCGGCGGCTTTGCCTGCTTCGGGAGCTGGATGCGCTGCGGGATCCGTCCGAGCTGCCGCTCCCCCGCACCCAAAGCGAAGCGGAATACGACCGTCTGCTGCGGCAGCTATACCGGGAAAAAGCCGAGCTGCTGGCGGAAAGCCGCCGGAGCAGCAGCCGCCAGCTGGACACCTTCTCCCTGTGGACCCATCAGATCAAGGTGCCCATCTCCGCCATGAAGCTGCTGTTGCAGGACCGGCCCGACGCGGCCAGCGCCACGCTTCTGTGCGAGCTGTTCAAGGTGGAGCAATATGCGGACATGGCCCTGAACTACGCCCGGATGAACGCCTCCTCTACCGACTATGTACTGCGCGCCTGCGATCTGGACGCGCTTTTACGGAAGGTGCTGCGCCGGTTCGCGCCGCTGTTTATTCAGAAGAAGCTGCGGCTCTGCTACGAGCCTGCGCCCTACTCGCTGCTGACCGATGAAAAATGGTTTTCCTTCGCCGTGGAACAGCTTCTTTCCAACGCCGTCAAATATACGAAAGCCGGTTCCATCACCGTGACGGTGGATGCTGAAAAGCAGCTTTTGACCATATCCGACACCGGCATCGGCATCGCCCCGGAGGATCTTCCCCGAGTATTCGAGCAGGGCTACACTGGCGGAAACGGTCGGACACATCAGCGGGCCACCGGGCTGGGGCTGTACCTGTGCCGGGAGGCGCTCGACCGGCTGGGCCATTCCATCCGGCTGGAGAG
>CAKUCE010000224.1 GCA_934643535.1 uncultured Clostridia bacterium
GCGGCGGTCAGGGCCAGCATCCGTTTTCTGGCGGGCCGTCTGGCCGAAGAGCGCGTTTCTGCCGCTGCGGGAAGGCTTTCGTCCAATCCGCCCAGTGCCTCCAACAAATCAAATGATCTCACAGCATTTCCTCCTCTATCAGATGTTTTTTCAGTTTTTGCCGTATCCGAAACAGACAAGAAACCGCTTTGCTCTCAGAGCAGGCGCAGCGGCGGGCCACCTCCCGGTTTGGCAGAAAATACCAATACCGAAGCAGAAACATTTTCCGTTCCTCCACCGGAAGGCTGCCTACAAAGCGTTCCAGACTTTCCTGAAGCTGACGGAGGGCCACCGTCTGTTCCGTAGAATCCGGTGCGGGCAGGCATTCGCCCATTTCCTCCAGCGCCAGCGGGAATTCTCCTCCGCCCCGTTTCTGTGCGCCGCGGCGGCGCAGAGCGTCCAGACAAAGCCGCCGGGTGATTTTAGCCAGATAGGTCTGCAATCGACCGGGGCGATTGGGCGGAATGCTGTTCCACACCGCCAGCAGCGCCCCGTTCACGCACTCGTCCGCATCGGCGGTATTTCCCAGCATCCGCCGGGCCAGCGCGTGACAGTAGCCGCCATATTGGCGGTGGGTCTCACTGAGCGCCCTTTCGTCTCTGGCCCAAAACAGTGAAACGATTCCGTCGTCCTCCATGTTTTTCTCCTTTCCCTGCTTTTTTCGCACGCTTGGCAATGAAAAGATCCTTTCATTAACCTACACGCAAAAAGAAACGGATGATTGCAGCAAAAACAAAATCACCGGCTCAGGCCGGGTGCTTCGGTCACAAAAAAGCGAACAGCCCGTTTGAAGCGCTGTTCGCTTTTACGATGAAAAACTGTGCGGCATCAGCAGTCAATCCAGCACGATCGACTTCCGTTTTCCGTTTTTTCCTACGGGATATTCTCTGAGCCGAATGACAAAGTCCAGATTGACGACGCTTTCCTTTCCGTCTTTTTCAAGGACGATGGCATTATCGGCGACTTCCTTCAGGATCCCGTCCACCGTTCCCGAGGAGATCGTACTGGCGATGACATCCTTCCCGAGAAATCTTTTTGCAAGCTCCTGCATTTCGTTATCTCCGTTTCTTCTTTTGATTCTCGCCTCAAGATATTGATCCGATTCCCTTTTGTTCAGGAAAAGGATCAGAAAGATCAGCAGGATCGGAAAAGAACTGATCCACCAAGTCTGCATACCGTTCCTCTTTCCCCATATTACTTTGCCAGAAATTCCGTGATCAGCGCGCATGCTTCCTCCACCGGCTGCCGGTCCATCTGGAGCCAGTGAATGGCCGCGTCCCGGCGGAACCACGTCATCTGCCGCTTGGCGAACTGCTTGATGGCGGTGGCCAGCAGACGGTTCAGTTCGTCCTCGGTGGGGATTACGCCGGTCAGATACTGGGTGATGAGCTTGTATTCCAACCCCAGCTTCAGCAGAAATTCCTCGCTGACGCCAGACTCCATCAGGCCCCGCACTTCCTGAAGCATGCCCTCCTGAAAGCGGCGGGTCATGCGCTCGTCGATGCGGCGGCCCAGCACCTCCCGGGGCCAGGTCACGCCCAGGCGCAGGCAGTCGTAGCGGGGATGCTTGGTGGGAACCGCGTCGTCGCCATCATGGAGCTTTTCCAGCACCCGCATGACCCGATTGCGGTTGTTGGGCTCTACGTCGCTGGCGGGGAGCTTTTGCATCAGCAGGGCGTAAAGCTCCGCCGTGGTCAGCTTTTCCAGCTCCCGGCGGTAGCCAAGATCGGGCATTTTGCCGGAAAGCTGATACCCGTCCGCCACCGCGTTCACATACAGCCCGGTACCGCCCACCAGAAAGGGAACCTTCCCCCGGGCCAGAATGTCGTCGATGGCCTCATAGGCCAGCCGCTGAAAGTCCGCCATGGAGAAAAATTCGCCCGGCTCTACTACATCGATCAGGTGATGGGGTACGCCCTGCATTTCCTCCGGGGTGATCTTGCCGCTGCCCAGATCCATCCTGCGGTAGACCTGCCGGGAATCGGCGGAGACGATCTCGCCGCCGAAGCGTTTGGCCACCTCCACGCCCAGCGCGCTCTTGCCCGAGGCGTTGGTGCCCGCGATGACGATCAGCTTGCCCTTCGGCTCCGGGGGCCGCTGATAGGCGATGCGCTCCGTGCCGTCCTGCATCCATACAATGCCGCAGCGGCGAAAACCGTTGCGCTCGAAGGCCCGCTGCATGGGCAGATTGTCCGCGTGGGTATCGCCCCGAAGATTGTCGCAGCGCTTCAGCGCCCACTGAACGATGAAGTCCACCATGCCCTTCCGCTCGCCGGACGAGGCCACCCGGTGCAGGGTCTGATAGGGCAGGTCGTTCAGCCATGCGCCGTCGATGCGGCGGTAGGTGGGTTCTTCCCCCTCCAGCAACATAAAGGCGGCATACAGACGGCCGTCCTCTTCGCATACATAGCCCCGATGCAGGGCAATATCCTCCCGAACGATCTCCGGAGAGGGATAGCCGCCGGCCCATTGGGTCGGATTGCCGTGGGCGGCCATGAAGGCCTGCGCTCCATGGTAAATTTCCATGACCCGCTCCAGATCGGCTTCGGTGGTGAGACGTACTTGCATGAAGGGGAAAGCTCCTTTTCGGTTTTCCTTGAAAAGCGCGCCTTACAGCGCGATGCCGTACAGGCGGCAGGTATTTTCCGTCGCCGTCTGCGCGATTTCTTCGGGGGGCTTATTCCGCAGCTCGGCCAGCTTTCCGGCCACATACTGCACGTAGGTCGGCTCGTTGCGCCGGCCCCGCATGGGCACAGGAGCCAGATAGGGGCTGTCTGTCTCGAGCAGGAAGCGGTCGTCGGGCACAAACCGGGCCACCTCCTGCAGCCGGGCGGCGTTTTTGAACGTGACCGGCCCGGCGAAGGAAAGGTAAAAGCCCATGTTCAGATATTCCCGGGCCGTTTCCACGCTGCCGGAGAAGCAGTGCAGTACCCCGGCGGGCAGCTCGTTTTTGCGGGGGCGAAGCAGCTCCAGCATATCGCCGTGTGCGTCCCGGATGTGGAAGGCTACCGGCACGTTCTGCTCCCGGGCGAAGCGGAGCTGCCGCAGCAGCACTTCCTTCTGCTTCTCCCGGGGCGAGTTTTCATAGTAGTAATCCAGCCCGATCTCGCCCACGCCGACAATCTTGGGGTTTTGCAGCCACCGGGCGAAATCGTCCAGCTGCTCCTCCCGAAAGCCGTCGGCCTCCTGCGGATGCACGCCCACCATGCCGTAGACGGGGGCGTGTTCGCCGGTCAGCTTCACGATGCGGCTGCTGGAATCCAGATCGCTTCCCGCACAGATGCAGCGGTTCACGCCCGCCGCCGCCATGCGGGAAAGCACCTGCTCCACCTCGCCCTGAAAGCGCTCGTCTTCCAGATGGCAGTGGGAATCAAACAAATTCATCATATCGTTCAGCGGATGTACGCGCCGTCCTCCATGCCGGGTTCCACGGTGCAGAGCTTTAGCACCTTGTCCTCCGCGTCGGAGGCGCACAGGATCATGCCCTCGCTCCTGATGCCCTTGAGTTTGGCGGGCTTCAGGTTGCTGACCAGCACCACCTGACGGCCCTCGATGGCCTCGGGCGTGTAGAACCTGGCAATGCCGCTGACCACGGTGCGCAGGGGTTCGCCTTCGCCCAGCTTCACGCTCAGCTTCAGCAGTTTGTCGCTGCCCTCCACCTTTTCGGCAGTCAGGATGCGGGCCACCCGAAGCTGCACCTTGGCGAAATCATCGATGGAGATCACGCCCTCGGGCAGTTTCTCCTCTTTCTTTTCTTCTTTTTTGGCGGTCTTGGCAGGCTTCTTTTCCTCAGCCTTGGGCGCTTCCGCCTTGGGGGTGGGAACGATGTCCGCCAGTTCCTTCTTCACGTCGATACGGGGGAACAAAGCCTCGCCCTTCTGCACCTTGGTGCCCGCAGGCAGCAGGCCGAAGCGGGAAGCGGACTCCCAGCCGGTCAGTTCGCCCTCGGCAATGCCCAGCTGCTCGTAGATGCGGGCAGGAGTGCGGGGCATGGTGGGCGCGATCAGGATGGCCACGATGCGGATGCACTCGCACAGCACATACAGGACGGTCTTCAGCCGTTCCTTGCCCTCGTCGGTCTTCACCAGCACCCAGGGCGCGTTCACATCAATATAGCGGTTGCACTCGCCCACCAGCTGCCAGATGTCCTGCAGCGCCAGCGAGAACTGCAGCTCGTCCATATGCTGCCGGGCCTTGTCGGGCGTACCCTCGGCCAGCGCGATCAGGGCCTTGTCCACGTCGTTCCACTCGCCGTGCTGGGGAATTTCGCCGTCAAAGTATTTCTCCACCATGGCCACGGTGCGGCTGACCAGATTGCCAAGGTCGTTGGCCAGATCGGCGTTGATGCGGTTCAGCAGGGCTTCGTAGCTGAACTGACCGTCGCTGCCGAAGGGCATCTCTCTCATGAGGAAGTAGCGGATGGCGTCGCTGCCGTAGCGGTTGCACAGCACCACGGGGTCCACCACATTGCCCAGGGATTTGGACATTTTCTGGCCGTCCAGCACCAGCCAGCCGTGGCCGAACACCTGCTTGGGCAGGGGCAGTCCCAGCGCGTGCAGGATGATGGGCCAGATGATGGTATGGAAGCGGATGATCTCCTTGCCCACCAGATGCAGGTCGGCGGGCCAGAACTTCCGGTACAGCTCGTCGTGATCGGTGGTGTAGCCAAGAGCGGTGATGTAGTTGGTCAGCGCGTCCAGCCATACGTACACGGTATGCTTGGGGTCGAAGTCCACCGGGATGCCCCACTGGATGGAGGTACGGCTGACGCACAGATCCTGCAGGCCGGGCTTGAGGAAATTGTTGATCATTTCATTTTTGCGGGAGGCGGGCTGGATGAAATCCGGATGCTCCTCGATATACTGGATCAGCCAGTCCTGATACTTGCTCAGCTTGAAGAAGTAGGCTTCCTCGCAGGTCTTTTCCACCGGGCGGCCGCAGTCGGGGCAGTTGCCGTCCTTCAGCTGCAGCTCGGTGAAGAAGCTCTCGCAGGGGGTGCAGTACCAGCCCTCATAGCTGCCCTTGTAGATGTCGCCCTGCTCGTACAGCTGGCGGAAAATCTTCTGCACGGCCTTCACGTGGCGCTCGTCAGAGGTGCGGATGAAGTCGTTGGAATCCAC
>CAKUCE010000225.1 GCA_934643535.1 uncultured Clostridia bacterium
CGGTAATGTTTTCAGCAAAGCTGAAAACTCCCCGCCCGACCGGCAAAGCCGGTCGATACGAATATAGTCAGAGGGGCTGCGGCCCCTCTGACAACTCCCCCGAAGGGGTTTTTCTACAGTCTGAAAGCGGCGTTTTTTCGCCGCTTTCTGTTTACGCCCGATCTGCGCCGATGGCCTTCAGGAACTGCTTGGCGATGTACATGCAGCCGGTCTGGTTGGGATGGATACGATCCCATGCGATATTGCACGGATGCATGTATTCAAACAGCCGGTCCCAGCCTGCCTGCAGATCCACAAAGACCAGTTTGTATTCCTCCGCCAGCTTGCGGACGATTTCGCCGTATTCGTCCATTCTGGCCCGCATGGGGTCGTTCCGGTTGGGCTCCATGATATAGGGAGTCATCAGGATCATGCCCTTTACCGTGGGCAGGGTCTTTTCGATCAGTCGGCGGTAGGTGGCCTCGTATTCATCCGTGGGCACATGCAGTTCCAGCATCTGCGGGCAGTCGAACTGCCGCCACACGTCGTTGATGCCGATCAGTACGCTGACAAAGTCCGATTTCTGATCCAGCACGTCCGTCTGCCAGCGGCGATCCAGATCACGGATCTGATTTCCGCTGATGCCCATGTTGACGATGCGCAGATTCAGCTCCGGGTACATGCAGCACAGAAGCGCTCCCACGTCGGCCACATAGCTGGTGCCCCACGCGTTGAACAGGCCCTCGCCCACCGGCTTGGTGCGGTCATAGTCCGAAATGGAATCACCAATGAAGAGCAGTTTATCCTTTTTTCCCAGAAGCATCCTGAAATCCTCCTTTGCAGGTAAAGCGGTTGGATCTATGCACAAAAGACAGGCCCTGCCGTCGCAGCTATTGCCTGAGCGGGTCTAGTATAGTCACAGGGAAAAGCGGCTGTCAAGAGACATTCTTCCACATTTTCCCGCTTATCTACGAAACGTTGATTGTGAAAAACGTCCTTTTCGGCTATGATGGCAAAGGAGGTGGACAAAATGGATCCCATCAAAACAGGAGCGGTGATCCGCTCCCAACGACAGAATAAAGGAATGACCCAGCTGGAACTGGCAGAGAAGCTCTGCGTCAGCGACAAAACCGTGTCCAAATGGGAGCGCGGCGCCGGCGCGCCGGATATCTCCCTGCTGCCCGCGCTGGCCCGGACGCTGGATGTGGACGTAAAAGCCCTTCTGTACGGCGACCTGCAGGAGCGCGGTTCCAGCAGCGGCAATCTGAAAAAACTGAATTTCTACGTTTGCCCGGACTGCGGGAATCTGCTGTTCTCCACCGAGCAGGCCGACGCGGTCTGCTGCGGCCGGAAGCTCTCTCCCCTGCCCGTTCGGGCCGCCGCCCCGGAGGAAAGACTGCGCGTGGAACTTTCCGATGGGGAATGGTATGTGACCTCCGGCCACGAGATGGGCCGGGAGCATTATGTTTCCTTTATCGCTTTTCTTTCCAACGATATGCTGATGCTGAAAAAGCTGTACCCGGAATGGAGTCTGGAGGCCCGTTTTCCCTTTTTCGCGCACGGTACGCTGCTTTGGTACTGTACCCGTCACGGGCTGGCGGCGCAGCAGGTGTGACGGAAGCGCCCGGCGGCTTTTCAGATCCGGTGGGCAACTTCAAGGGCAATGTACAGTTTTTCCAGATTGTGATTGGCGCCGTGCAGGCCGGTCACTTCATAACCGCTGTCCTCCAGTACGTCGCCTGCTTCCAGAAAATTGTAAAGCTCCAGATGATAAAAATCGCAGGCCGCCTGTACGCCCGCCAGCTCCATTTCGACGGCGATGCAGCCTTCGCTTTTTCGCCGGGCCACCAGTCCCTTCGTTTCCCGAAGCATGCTGTCGGTGGTCCAGACTCTGCCCTGCACATAGGGCATATGGAGCGCTTCAAAAATTTCCTTCAGCCGGTCGCTGTTGGCGATGCGGACATAATCCGCCGGAGGGGCGTAATAGTAGGAACAGCCTTCGCCGCGATAGCTTTCCGTGGGCAGGATCCACCTGCCCGCGGTTTTTTCGCGGTCCAGACTGCCGCAGGAGCCAAACATGACGAATTGTTTCGCCCCGGTGATCCAACTTGCCTCATAACACAGCGAAGCGGCCAGCGCCGAGCCGATGTCCGTCAGATAAAATCCGATTTCCTCTCCCTCATGGCGGAACCGGTAAATGGTTTTGCCGCCATTGCAGCTCGTCAGCCTGCCGACCGGCTCGCAGTCGAAGGTATCCAGCAAATGCTGATGGATATTTTGAGAAAAGAGGATCAGACATTTTTCCAGTAAATGACCGGGTTCGCCATAAAAATCCCGCAGACTGAGCAGAGGCTCCGACTGGATGTCATAGCAATCGGTAATCATGATAGTTCCTTTCCAGCGAAAAAGCCGTCAGGCTTCCGGGCCCAGCTGCGCCGCAGCCAGCAGCCGGTCCTTCAGCGTGGTATAGCGCTTGGCCACGTGATCGTTTTCCACCATCTGCCGGATCACTTCTTCCCGTCCGACCAGTACGACAAGCTGCCGGGCGCGGGTCAAAGCGGTGTAGAGCAGATTCCGGGCCATCAGCATGGGCGGGCCGCCTACCACCGGCATGACCACCACCGGGAATTCACTGCCCTGACTTTTGTGAACGGTCAGGCAGTAGGCCAGATCCAGCGCGTCCAGCTGCTGCTTCTGGTAGGTAACTGCCCGATCGTCGTCGAACAGCACGGTCATCATATGCTCCGCTGGGTCGATGCGCTCGATGTAGCCCACGTCGCCGTTGAACACGCCCTGCCCTTCCTCGGGGCCGAAGGGCGTCTGGCGGGTATATTCGATCTGATAATCGTTTTTGGTCTGAATGACCTTGTCGCCCACCCGGTACTCCGTCTCGCCGTGCAGCAGGGAGTCCACACCGGGGCGTTCCGGGTTCAGGGTCTCCTGCAGGAGACGGTTCAGATTTGCCGCGCCGCAGTCGCCCTTCTTGGTGGGGGTCAGCACCTGAATGCAGCGGGTGGCCTGCGCCTGCCACTGTTCCTTCGGAAAGCCCAGGTATTTGGGCAGTCGGGAACGCAGCAGATCGCACACGGCCTGAGCCGCTTCGGACTGCAGCACCTTGCGGGTAAAGAAAAAGTCCGTGTCCCTGCTGCGCAGAACGGGCATTTCCCCGTGATTGATCCGATGGGCGTTAAGGACGATCATGCTGCTCTCGTCCTGCCGGAAAATATCCGTCAGGCGGATGGAGGGCACCACATCGCTGTCCAGTATGTCCTTGAGCACGTTGCCTGCGCCCACGCTGGGCAGCTGATCCGCGTCGCCTACCAGAATGACGCGGGTGCCGGGCAGCACGGCCCGCATCAGGCCCCGCATGAGGGTCACGTCCACCATGCTCATTTCGTCCACGATCAGGCAGTCGCATTCCAGCGGGTAGTCCTCGCTGCGGGCGAAAGCGCCGCTGTCACCGCCGTATTCCAGCAGCCGGTGGATGGTCTTGGCCTCCTCACCGGTGGCCTCGCTCATGCGCTTGGCGGCGCGGCCCGTAGGCGCGCACAGGAGAATCTCGTTGTCCTCCTTCAGAAGCGACAGGATGCAGCGGATGATGGTGGTTTTACCGGTGCCGGGGCCGCCGGTGATGGCCAGAACGCCCTCCTCCACGGCGCTGCGGATGGCCTTGCGCTGCGTCTCGGAAAACGAAACGCCGGTCTCCTTTTCGTATTCGGCAATACGACCGTTTAGGCCCTGCACCCGCTTGTAGGGACGGGCGTGCATCAGCCGGGTCAGCCGCAGGGCGATCTCGCTTTCCGCCAGATAGTAAAGAGGCAGGCAAAGCGCGTTTTCGCAGTCGGGAATGGAGAAGCCGATCATCATTTTTTCCAACAGCACATGGGAGATCTGCGCGTCTACCAGCTCCTCGGGCGCATGCAGCATGGCTGCGGCCCGACTGAGCAGCAGTTCCCGGGGCAGATAAGTATGTCCCGCTCCGTTAGCCGCTTCGCTGAGCAGGTAAAACAACGCGGCCCGGATGCGAAACTCGCTCTGGGGATCCATGCCCATGCTCAGGGCAATGCGGTCGGCGGTCAGGAAGCCCACGCCGTCGATGTCCATCACCATGCGGTAAGGATTTTCGCGGATCAGCTCCACCGTGTTTTCACCATAATACTTGGCGATGCGCATGGCCAGATTGGGACTGATGCCGTAATTTTGCAGAAACACCAGCACCCGGCGCATGCCCATCTGCTGGGCGTAGCTTTCCAGGATCATGGCGGCTTTTTTCTTGCCAATGCCGCTGACCTCGGTCAGCCGTTCGGGATGCTCGTCCAGAATTTCCAGCGCGTTTTCCCCGAAATGCCGCACGATCAGCTTGGCCGTAGACGGGCCGATGCCCCGGATCAGGCCGGAACCCAGATATTTTTCAATGGCGGTCTTGCCGGTGGGCGGCGTAATAGTGCATTTGAGAGCGTGAAACTGCTTGCCGTAAGCGGGATGCTCCGTCCAGCTTCCCTCGAAGGTCACATTCTCGCCGGGGCTTAGTTCCGGCATCTGTCCCACCACCGTCTGAGTGGTGCGTCCCACCGTGACCCGAAGCACCGTATAGCCGTTTTCATCATTGCGGAAGGTGGTGTCCTGCACCACCGCCGTTAACTGCTCGGATTCCAACCTTCCGCCCTCTTTCTTCGTCGTTCCTTCGTATCGTTTCCAACCGTCGTCAGTCCAGCTTGCTGTTCAGCCACCCAATCAGGTCGGCATAGACCTCTTCCCGGTTGAGCTCGTTGAACATTTCATGCCGTCCGCCCTCGTAGAGCTTCAGTGTCACGTCCTGAACGCCCGCCGCCCGGATCTCCTCGTACACCTGCCGCACGCCCTGCCCATTGCTGCCCACCGGATCGTGATCGCCGGCGAAAAGCAGCACAGGAATGTCTTTCTTCATAGCGGACAATCGCTCCGGATACAGCCGGCGCAGGCCGTCAAACATATCGGCATAGGCCCGGGCCGTAAAGGGGAAGCCACACAGCGGGTCGGCCTTATACTTCGCCACCTGCTCTCCGTCCCGGGTGAGCCAGTCGCTGTCGGTCTGGGGATTGTCCACCTTCTGGTTATTGGCGGAAAAATTCATATGATGCAGCAGCA
>CAKUCE010000226.1 GCA_934643535.1 uncultured Clostridia bacterium
CCCGGTTTCATCCAGTAGTGTAAGGCAGGCCCGGACTCGCTGGCCCGCCAGCTTTTCCGGCATCGGCGCTGCCGTCGTCAGCGGGCAAAGGGCGGGCTGGGGCGTATGCAGCGTATGTCCCAGCCCGACCAGCAGCTCGTAGGCCGTGCCGTCCGTGCCGTGGGCCGGAGCCGCAGCACCGCCGAAGGCTGCGATCACCCGCTCCGCGCGGAAGTGAACGGGGCGTTCCTCCAGCAGCTCGCCTTTCTTGACTTTGCCGTTCTTTTTGTTTTTTTCCTCGCCGTAGACACTTTCTACCCCTTCCAGCGCGAAGCCGCCGCCTTCCCGGCGAAGGGACGTTACCCGCACGTTCTGACGGCGTTCGACGCCCAGCGCGTCCATTTGGGCAAGCAGCGCGTCCACCGCCGCGGAAGCCTGATAGCAGGCCGGATAGACCCGGCCCTCGTCTTCCTCGGTCAGAGAAACGCCCGCATCCTCCAAAAAGGCTTCCACCGTCTGACGGGAGGTGTGTTCCAATACGCTCAGGGCGAAGCCGGTCTGCCCGTAATACCGCAGCTGGCCGCGGTTGAGCAGATTCCCCCGCCCGTTGCCCGTAACGCCCAGCTTTTTCAGGGGCTTTCGGTTCCGATCCAGCACTGTAACCCGATGGCCTGCCCGGGCCGCAGCAATGGCCGCCGCTGCGCCCGCCGCGCCGCAGCCGATGACAATCACCATCATCAGAAGCGCCTCATTTCGTCGAGCAGGCGCTGTTCGCCGTACAGCGCTTCCAGCAGATCGGCGTTGCGCATCATGCGCTCTCCCACCTTGCGGACGGCCTCGATAAATTCGCCGCTCATGGCCCGCAGCCCGCCCATTTCCGGCAGCGGGCAGCAGCACCATGCCCGGGGGTCAATTTCCGGCACTGCTTTGACCGTCTGACCGTCCTCCTGTACGTCCAGCCGAATGCGCAGCGGGAACAGCCGACAGGCCAGCGGACGGTACTCCCGGGGGCAGGTCCCCTCGCAGACCAGTCGTCTGCCGCCCTTGTAGAGAGAATCGTCCTCTGCCAGATGAAAGGGAAAATCGGGAATGGGCTTGCGGTAGAACCATTCTTCATAGGGAAACAGCAGCATGCCGTTTTCGCCGGTTTCGTCGCTTTCGCAGCAGGCAGCGCCGCACAGCTTGCCGCAGTTGGATTTCAGCGGGGTCAAATCGCCCAGAATCTCATAGCAGTCCCGCAGGGCGCGCACGGCGGCGGGACGGGCAACCAATGGCATGAATACGGACATGAAAAACGCCTCCCGAAAATGATGCCTCTATCTTAGCAGGAACGGACGGAATTGGCAAGGCGGGCCGGGCGTGCTATACTGTTGACAGCTTTTCAAAAAAAGGGGGGGCGAAACCATGCCGGAGCTTTATCTGACCATCCCGGCGGAGCTGGACGGCCAGACCGTCCGTCAGGCGGCCATGAAGGGGCTGGGCATGTCCAACGGGCTGTTCAAGCGGGCCAAGTTTCATGGACAGGTGCTGCTGGACGGCGCGCCTGTGCTGGCCAACGCCACCGTTCGGGCCGGGCAGACCTTGCGGCTTTCCTTCCCGGAGAAGGAGAACACCGCTCCTGCGCCGGCAGCGCTGAGCCTTCGAGTCGCCTTTGAGGACGAGCATCTGATGATGGTGGACAAGCCCGCGCCCCTGCCCTCGGCGTCCTCGCCCCGGCAGGCCCTGCCTACGCTGGAAAACGCCGTATACGCCTATCTGGGATGCCCGCCGGATTTTGTCTACCGGCCGGTGAACCGGCTGGACAAGGGCACCAGCGGGCTGATGCTGGTGGCCAAAACCGCCTACGCGCAGGATCAGATGCAGCGGCTTTTGCATACCGACTTCTTTCAGCGGGAATATCTGGCCGTGACGGAGGGGATCCTGCCGGAGAAGGAAGGGGTGATCGACCTGCCCATCCGCAAGATAGAAGGGGCCACCGTGAAACGGGAGACGGGCCCCGGCGGCAAGGAAGCCCGTACCTGGTACCGGGTGCTTCGGGAGGAAAACCATCGCAGTCTGGTCTGGCTTCGGCTGGACACGGGCCGCACCCATCAGATTCGCGTGCATCTAAGTGCGCTGGGCTGCCCCATCGTGGGGGACTTTCTCTACGGCACGGAATCAGCGGAGCTGCCGGGCCGCTTTGCCCTGCACAGCTTCCGCTGCCGCTTCCGGCACCCGGTAACGGGCCAATGGGTGGAGCGGGAAAGCAGCCCGGAAGCCATCTTCGAGCCGCTGCTGACCCCTTCTCATTTCCCATAAAAGCAATCGCCCCTCCGCCGGGCTTCTCCGGCAGAGGGGTGATTTTGATTAAGCCTGTTTCTGCGCTTCCTCGATCAGCTCCAGCACCGCGTCGGTGCCGTCCTTCACGGGATAGGCTTCCAGCGTCCTCGCCAGCTCCTGCCGCTGGGAAAGCAGCTCCAGCAGGGCTTTGGTCATGGTTTCGGGGGTCATGTTCTCCTGCATCAGCACATGGGCCAGCCCCTGACGCTGGTAGCTTTTGGCGTTCTCGATCTGGTCGCCCCTGCTGGCTCCCAGCGGATAGGGCACCAGCAGCATGGGCTTGTGCAGGGCCAGCAGCTCGCTCAGGGTATTGCTGCCCGCCCGGCTCAGTACGATGTCCGCCACGGCCAGCGCATCCGGCATTTCGGCGGAAAGGAACTCCTTCTGGCAGTAACCGGGCAGCTCCTTCAGGCTTTCGTCCAGATTGCCCTTGCCGCACAGGTGCAGCACGTCCATGTGGGGCAGCAGCTCCGGCAGGGCCTTGCGCAGGCAGGCGTTCACGCTCTGGGCGCCCAGACTGCCGCCGGTCATCAACAGCACCGGCTTGCTGCCGTCAAAGCCCGCCAGCGCCAGCCCCGCCGCCCGGCTGCCCTGAAACAGCTCCGGCCGCAGGGGCGTGCCGGTCATCACGCCCTTTTCCCCCAGTGCTTTGGCGCATTCGGGGAAGGTGGCCGCCACCCGCCACGCGAACCTGGCGCAGATGCGATTGGCCAGTCCGGGGGTCAGGTCGCTCTCGTGGCAGACCGTGGGCACATGGCACATCCACGCGCCCACCACCACGGGCACGCTGACAAAGCCGCCCTTGGAGAACACCACGTCGGGCCTGATCTTCCGCATCAGGGAGACGCTTTCCGCCGCCCCGGCCACCACCTTGAAGGGGTCGGAGAAATTTTGCAGGCTGAAATAGCGGCGCAGCTTGCCGCTTTTCACCGAGTGGTAGGTAATGCCCGGAATGGCGGCGATCATCTGATGCTCGATGCCGTTTTCCGTGCCGATGTAATGGATCTCATACCCTGCTTCCTTCAGCCGGGGGATCAGGCTCAGGTGAGGGGTCACATGCCCCGCCGTGCCGCCGCCGGTCAATACGATACGCTTTGCCATGGAACAACCTCCGTTTCCGTCATCCGTATCTCAGTATACCACAGAAAGGCAAGGGATGCGACCCCGGCGGCATTGCCCTACCCGATTCGCTTCAGCTCGGTGTTCAGGCGGCTCAGAATCCGCTTTTCCAGCCGGGAAATATAGCTTTGGGAAATGCCCAGCAGATCGGCCACCTCCTTCTGGGTGCGCTCCCGCTGGCCGCCCAGCCCGAAGCGGAGCATGATAATCCGCTTTTCCCGGGGATTGAGCCGCTCCAGTGCGTCCCGGAGAATATCCCGCTCGATTTCCTTGTCCAGATTGACGGATACGGTATCCGGCCGGGTGCCCAGCACGTCGCTCAGCAGCAGCTCGTTGCCGTCCCAGTCGGTTTTCAGCGGCTCGTCCAGACTGACCTCCAGCCGCAGCCGGGAGGATTTGCGCAGGAACATCAGGATCTCGTTTTCGATGCACCGGCTGGCATAGGTCGCCATCTTGATCTTTTTATCGCAGTCGAAGGTGCCGACGGCCTTGATCAGACCGATGGTGCCGATGGAGATCAGATCCTCCAGCGGAATGCCCGTGTTTTCGAACCGGCGGGAAATAAAGACCACCAGCCGGAGATTATGCTCGATCAGGGTGGCGCGCGCCGCTTCGTCGTGATTTTTCAGCCGCCGGGTCATTTCCCGTTCCTCCTCCGGGCTCAGGGGCGGCGGCAGCGGGTCGGGCCCTCCGATATAGTAAAGCTCCTGCGGAAACAGTTTTGCCAATAGCCGCTGAAACCGAAGCTGCAAAGTCAAGCTGTGCTGATCCATCGGTTTTTCCTCCTTGTATGCGCCGGGCGGCGCTATTCTTCCAGACTGACCGGCACTTTTTCGGGCAGCGCGGCCAACGGCACGAGCGCCTGAATACCGCCGTACTCCTGCCCGGTGACCGCCACCACCACGTCCGCGTCGCAGCTGTGCCCGTTCAGGTACAGGCGGCAGCTGTCGGGCCGGAACACGGGCAGCAGGCTGCTCCCCGCCGCGGTACGCACGCTGATGAGCCTCATCCGTGGCGGAAGCTCCTGATGCTGCACCCAGCGGGCGATCTCCGGCAGCAGCACCCGCACGGCTCGAAAAGGCACCACCAACACCGGCAGGCCGGTGATCGGGTCCCGCAGAAGATTGCCCGTATCCACCATGGCGGGCAGCAGCACGCTATGCTCGCCCACGGTCAGCTCCACCTGCCGCACCGCCGTCATGGACGAGGGCGACAGGGCCGCCAGCCAGTACAGCAGCAGGCAGAGGGCCGCCGTAGCCGCCCACGCCGCTCCGGGCGGGGCCGACCGCAGCAGGACGTTCAGCGCTCCGCCGCAGAGCAGGGCCGCGCACAGCGTGGTCACCAGACAGCGCAGGCAGGCCTGCCAGCCGAAATGCCCGAAGCACAGGACCACCCCCGCAGGCAGCAGGAGCAGCCACAGGGGGGAAGGGAGAAAAAGGGCGCATATTGCGCCGGCGCCGCCCAGCGCCGCCGCCAACATCCATCGGGACGGGCGGGGAAGAGGCAGTCCCGCCAGCCTGCCGCCCAGCGGGTAGGCGCAGGCGCAAAGCCCCATGTTGCAAAGAAGATAGGTTTCCCCATGGATCATGGCCTCTCGCTCCCTCCGCTTCCTGTTCAAGCCCAGTATACGGCCCCCGGCGGCAAAAGAGCGTCGAAGCAAAGCGCACGGATTGTCGAAACGGCGG
>CAKUCE010000227.1 GCA_934643535.1 uncultured Clostridia bacterium
GTCTGGAAGTGGCCGCCACCTACATTGCCTGCGGTCTGGACCCGAAGAAGAACATCATCTACTGTCAGAGCCATGTCAGCGGCCATGCGGAGCTGGCGTGGATTCTGAACTGCTTCACCTACATGGGCGAGCTTTCCCGCATGACCCAGTACAAGGACAAATGCGCCAAGCATGCGGACAACATCAACGCGGGCCTGTTTGACTATCCCGTGCTGATGGCGGCGGACATTCTGCTTTATCAGGCCGATCTGGTGCCCATCGGAGCCGACCAGAAGCAGCATCTGGAGCTGACCCGGAATATCGCCCAGCGTTTCAACAGCATCTACGGCGACGTTTTCACCGTGCCCGAGGGCTACTTCGGCAAGGTGGGCAGTCGGATCATGAGCCTGCAGGAGCCCACCCGCAAGATGAGCAAGTCCGACCCGGACGACTGCTACATCGCCATTCTGGATCCTGAGGACGCCATCCGCCGCAAGATCAAGCGGGCCGTCACCGACAGCGACGGCGAGATCCGCTACGATCCCGAAAACAAGCCCGGCGTAAGCAACCTGCTTTCCATTATCGCGGCCATGAGCGGTCAGGAGATCGATTCCGTGGTCAGCGACCTGCAGGGGCAGGGCTACGGCGCTTTGAAGAGCCGCTGCACCGAGGTCGTGCTGGACACCCTTCTGCCCATTCAGGCCGAGCATGCCCGCCTCATGGCGGACAAGGGCTACCTTCAGTCCATTCTGGATGAAAACGCCCAGCGGGCCAACCATTTGGCCCAGAAGACCCTGCGCAAAATTCAGAAAAAGGTGGGCTTTGCAGCGCGGGGATAAAACGGAACGCCGCGTAAAATGGCATTGGCCGCCATCGCCCGCGAACAGCGCTCTGCGGCCCGCTCCGCTTCGCGGTGCGGGCTTCGGACTGCGGTAGCCCTTTCAGGGCTGTCCTCGTCCTCGGTGCTGCGCACCCTTAAGCTGGTTCGCGGGGAATGTGCTGCGGCATAAGGCTTAGGGGCTCCGCCACTAAAACCCCGGCAGGCACCGCAGGGAAGTGAGTGCCCTGTGGGCACAACCGCCGTAGGCGGTTAGCGACCCGCAGGTGTGACACGAAACGAGCAGGGACTACGGCAGTAGTCCCTATGACGATTGAGTGGCAGCAGTGCCTCCTGCACCTCCACTTTTTCAGCAATCTAACCCCCGGCATGATTCTCCATGCCGGGGGTTTTGATCTTCCATAAAATTTTCAGGCCTTCCGTTCCTCCAAAACCAGTTTGCCGTCCTTCACATAGGCAAAGGTTCCGCTTTCCTTCAGGCGGACGGTTTCGCCGTCCACATGGTCGATGGTTTTGGGCGAAAGGAACTTCTCACACAGGCCGACGGGCGCAAAGCCGTTGCGGTAGGGAACGATCACATACAGGGCGAAATCGTCCTGCGTGGGAAGCTCCACCGGCAGGCGCTCTTCCCGCTTCACGATACGGAAGGCGCGGGTGAAATGCTCGTAGATCACATATTCGTCTTCGTCCAGCCCTTCCACCATCGCAGGAGAAATTCCGCCGGCGACCGCGCGGTTCTCCGCATCCAGATTGAACGCCGCAATCACGCCGCAGGAGCCGCAGCGGCTTTGCAGCTTGAAGACCTGCCCGCTGGTTTCCGGGTCTTCGGTCAGGCAGTCCGTCGTGGGCACGGCGGGGCGGTCGGTGCGCAGGATGCGTCCATCCGCAAGGGTCAGGGGGCGCAGCACTTCGGCCCGGCTGTCCCCGATCTTGTCGCTGACGTAAACCGGCCCGCCGCTGACGGCCCGCAGTACGCTGTTCTTCACCGCCTGGCGGTCGTTCGTCCACCACATATCCCAGTCGCACCACAGGAACTGCCCCTGGATCAGACTGTTGTAGGAGCATTGCAGGATGTGCTTGGTGAACCATGGCCGGTTATCGGGCAGAAAATCGTCGCTGCACCGGGAAACCGCGCTGAAGGGACGGTTCCACAGGTCTTCGCTGCCCATGCCCATGCAGTTGATGAGCCGGTTGCCGAAATAGGTTCCGCAGGAGGCTTCCAGAGCCGTATGCAGGTTCCGGGCCGCCTGACCCACCGGCATCACGCCCCGGAAGAACCGGCGGCTCATGCTCTGGTTGTCGATCTTCAGGAAATCCGCTCCGCTCTTTTTCAGGAACTGATGCAGCTCGTGATAGTAGGTAAAGGCCTTGCCCAGCTCCGGGCTGTGAACCCAGCGGCCGTCCGGGGCCTGGATCAGGCAGTCCTTCAGGCGCTGAAAGAGGGGGCCTTCCGGGTCGATGCCGAACCAGTAGCCGGTGGTGGGGTGCCAGACGCCTACCTGCAGGCCGAAAGCCTTCATTCGTTCGATACAGCCCGCCAGCTTGTGGGGGAAGCGTTTGGGATCGCCCTCGAACTCGTACAGAGGGCTTTGGTGCATCAGCTCCACCATCTCGTCGAAGCTGTCGTATTTCGCGCCGTAGAAGGAATGCACCTCCGCCCACATATCGTCGATGATCGCCCAGCGTACCGGGATGCCCTTTTCCTGAAACTCCCGGCATTTTTCCAGAAGCCCTTCTTCATCCACCCGGATCTGCAAGGCATCCCAGCTGCACCAGCCCAGATATTCGAAGATTTCCGGATACTGCCGCTCTTCCCGGGGCGCGCAGCCGTTATTGAGCGCTTTCAGCGCCTCCCGGCAGCAGTCCCGCAGCAGCTCATAGGGATTCTCGCCGGTCTTCATCGCCAGCGCTAGCCCGCGGCAGGAGGTCAGTCCCTCATACCACGAAAACAGCCGGGCCGTCAGCGTACCGTCTTCCTCTCCCCGAAGCACGCATTTATAGGTTTCCGAAACCACCGGCAGCACCGCCGTGAACCGGCCGTCTCCGTGACGCAGAAGGAGTCCCTGCGTCTCGTCGGGGATCTGGGACAGTTCATGCCCGAAAGCCGGACGGCACCAGTATTCGCTGTGGCGGTAGTCGGCCATGAAGGCGGCGGGCGCTTCGTCCCAGCGCAGGGCAATGCCCGCGCCCTCGTCCATGTCCAGCGGCACAGCGCCTTCATAACAGACGTTCAGCAGGGTCACGCCGTTTCGTTCTTCCTGAAGCAGGCAGTCGCCGGGCAGAGGCAGCCGGGCCTCCCCGCCCGCCGGATGGATCCAGAGGTTTGTATTCGGCCGGTTCATTTCCGTTGTCGCTCCTTTCTATGGCAGGGGCTTTCAGGCAATACCGCACCCGCTCATTGGTGCGGGTTTGCCTTTATTCCAGCCCAAGGGTCGCCAGCGCCGTCATCAGGGAAGCGTCCATGGCCCGGTAGGGCTTCCATACCAGCGTGAATTCCACGGGCTCCCGGAAGTACAGCAGATATTGTTCCATGGGACGGGGGCCGCAGCTGTTGGAGCCGACGCCGCCCTGCCGGTAGTCCAGCGACAGCACGGTTTTGCCTTCGGGCTTCAGATCACAGGTGTGCTTCGCCCGTGTCAGCAGATCGTCGGAATAATCGTGCGCGTTGAAGCTGAGCAGATTTTCCCATCCCTTTTCGCAGGCAATCAGCAGGCCGTCGCCCAGAGCGTTGGTCACAGTCAGGGCTTTTACGCCGCCTCTGGCTCCGTTTTCCTGAGGACGGATGTAGGGTTCATGCAGGTCGGATACCCTTGCCTCGTACAGACCGGTCTCCGCCCCGGACAGAAGGTCAGGGTAGTTTTCCCGAGGCCCGCGGCCGTACCAGGCAACGCGGTCAAATTCCTCCGGCAGGTCCATTTGCAGGCCCAGACGGGGCAGCGGAGGCAGGTTATCCCGCAAAGGCACGAAGCGGTTGGCCAGCCGAAGCGTTCCGTCTGCGGACAGGGTATAGTCCGTCTCGACCCGCAGCATCGGTCCGAAGGACACGGGCGCGTAAACGCAGACCACATGGACATAAACCGCGTCCTTTTCCCGCCGCCAGCTCCAGTCGGTCAGGCGGCGCTGCAGCCGGTCCAGCCCGAACTTCCGCCACTGCACGGCCAGATGTACGTCGTTATCCGTAGGCGCGCGCCACAGATTGACCCGCGGGCCGCTGAGCAGCATTTCCCGGCCGGAAACTTCAAAGGAGGCCAGCTCGCCGGTGCGGCTGGAGAACCGGGCGGCGAAGCCCGTTCCCGTCACAGCGACGCCCTGCTCCAGCTCCTGTACCCGCAGCTCGCCGGCAGGAGCCTTCACGGCCAGCTTCCGCAGTCTGCCGCCCAGCGGCAGCTGAATGGAAGCCACCTCATGGCCTGCCTTGGCCCAGAGACGGTCGGCGGCTTCCGTAAAGCGCAGGTTCAGGAAGCACTGGCCTTCTTCCGGCAGCGTGCAGGGCAATTCCATCCATTTTTCGCCGTAAGGCTCGATCCCTGTCACGTCCAGCCGTCCGCCCTGAACGGCTTCTCCGTCGCAGAGCAGATTCCAGCGTGCGTCCAGATGATCCAGCGTCTGGAAGGCGTACAGGTTCTGCAGATGGAGCCTGCCGTTTTCCACCTCCGCCCGTACCGGTTCCAGCGCCTGCTTCAGCGCCCACAGGCCGGTATGAGGCGTACGGTCGGGATAATTCAGCGCGTCCACGCAGAAGTTGCCGTCGTTGGGCGTATCGCCGAAGTCGCCGCCGTAGGCCCAGTAGCTTTCCCCCGCCTCGTTTTTCGTCCAGACGCTGTGATCCACCCACTCCCACACGCAGCCGCCGATCAGGCGCCGGCTGCCGTAGAAAGCCTTCCAGTAATCCAGCAGCGAGCCGGGGCCAAGGCCCATGGCGTGAGCGTACTCGCACAGGAAGAAGGGGTGCGGATCGTCGGACTTCCCTTTTTCGATCAGGACGTCCACCGACGGATACATGACGGATTCCACATCCGAGCTGATGCAGCCCGGTTCGTTCTCGTAATGGATTACCCGGCTTTTGTCCAGCTCCAGAATTTTCTCCCGCATGGCCAGCGTATTGGGGCCGTAGCCGGATTCGTTGCCCAGCGACCAGAAGATGATCGACGGGTGATTCCGATCCCGGCGCACCATCCGCTCGGCCCGGTCCACCAGCGCAGCTTTCCATTCCGGGCTGCTGGGAATATCATTCCGGCTGTGCGTCTCATCGCCGTAAGGC
>CAKUCE010000228.1 GCA_934643535.1 uncultured Clostridia bacterium
GCGTCATTCCCCACCCGGCGCAGAGGTATGCGCCTGCGGGCGCGCTGGGGGCTTTCCCCGGAGCAAACCATCGGCGCGGCCCGCACTACCGTGCGCTCCGCTGGTGATTTGCCGCAAATCCTCTTTTGCTTTTTGCCGGAATTCATGCTAAAATAAATCCGCTGTGTGGCTGAAAGGCGTAAGTCCAAGTAAACGGACTTGCGCCTTCTGTTTTGCCTAAAGCGCGGGCCTCGTTTGGGAACCTGCGCTTTTTTAGTCCCCATGGCAAATCAGAGAAAGAGGAATCGAATATGGAAAAGTCCTTTCTGGAAACCACCCCTATCCCCAAGCTGATGCGAAAATACGCCGTTCCCTGTGTCGTCTCGCTGCTGGTGGCGGCGCTGTATAATATCGTCGATCAGATCTTTATCGCTAACGCCAGTTATCTTGGCTCCAACGGCAATGCCGCCAATACGGTGGTGTTTCCCCTGACGGTGATCGCGCTGGCCGTAGCCGTGATGATCGGCGATGGCTGCTGTACCTTCGTCAGCCTTTGCCTGGGACGTAAAAAGGCGGACGATGCCAGCGGAAGCATCGGCAGCGCCGTGCTGTGCTGTGCGTCCGCCAGCCTTGCACTGACGGCCTGTTACCTGCTGTTCAGTGAGCCGCTGCTGGCCCTGTTCGGCGGTACGGTTAATGAAGAGACCTTCCGCCTGTCAAAAGAATACTTTTTCTGGATCGCGCTGGGGATCCCCTTCTATATGTTCGGCCAGTGCATGAACCCGATCATCCGCTCCGACGGAAGCCCCCGCTTCGCCATGCTTTCTACGCTGGCAGGCGCGGCGGTCAATCTGGCGCTGGACCCGCTGTTCATTTTCGGCTTTCATTGGGGCATGATGGGCGCGGCGGTGGCTACCGTGCTGGGTCAGGTGCTGACCGCTGGATTCTCCGTGTGGTATTTGGCCCATATGCATATGGTGAAGCTGGAAAAGAAGAGCTTTCATTTCCATCCCCGGCTGATCCGGCAGTATGTGCCGCTGGGAATCTGCAGCTTTCTGAGCCAGGCGTCTCTGGTGGCGGCAATGGCGGCGATCAATAGCATGACCCGGAAGTACGGCGCGCTGGATTCGATCTTCGGACAGGCGGAATATGCTCAGATCCCCATGGCCGTCATTGGCATTGTAATGAAATTTTTCCAAATCGTCATCTCCATTTCCATCGGCATGGCGGCAGGATGCATTCCCATCGTCGGGTATCATGTGGGCGCAGGGCTGAATGGGCGGACTCGTCAGGTGTTTCAGCGCCTTCTGCTGCTGGAAGCGGGCGTTGGTGCGGGCGCTACGCTGCTGGTGGAGCTTTTTCCCCATGCGCTGATCGGCATTTTCGGCGCGGCCAACGAAAGCGTTTATTATACGCAGTTCGCCGTCAGGTCCTTCCGGGTGTACCTTTGCCTGATGACGCTGGCCACGGTCAATAAAGCCGCGTTTATCTTCCTGCAGTCCATGGGGAAACCCTGGGCCTCCACTCTGCTTTCCATGGTGCGCGAGGTTGTTTTCGGCGTAGGCTTTGCGCTGCTGCTGCCCCGGCTGTTCGGGTTGGACGGCGTGCTGTACTCCATGCCCGTGTCCGACGCGCTGACGTTTGTGATCTCGGCGGTGCTGATCGTTCGTACCTGGCGGGAACTGAAAAAGCCCGATTCCAGCCAGAGCGTCCCGGCCTGACCTTTTTGAGATACTTTTGATGTGTTTCCGAACGTTCGGCAAAAATTTTTCTGGTAAGATTCGGAAAACCGTGCTATAATGTCTATGATTCTCCGGTTTCTTCCGGAAGAAGGAGGAAGACGTTTGGAACGCATCAAGCGCAACGAGCGGATGGCGGCCCTGACCAAGTGGCTGACCGATTCGCCCAATCAGATTTTCACTCTTTCCCAATTCTGCGAGCGCTTCGGCTCGGCAAAGTCCACCATGAGCGAGGATATCGACATTCTTCGTCAGGTGTTTGAAACCTTCGAATTAGGGCGGCTGGAAACCGTTACCGGCGCGGCGGGCGGCGTCCGTTACCGGCCCTATCTGAGCCCGAAGGCCTCCTACGATTTCGTTCAGGAGCTTTGCGGCCAGCTGTGCGTCCCTTCCCGGGTGCTGCCGGGCGGTTTCCTGTATCTGGGGGATATCCTCAGCATGCATGAGCTGGTGTGGAAGATGGGTATCATTATTGCAGGGCAGTTCTATGACGCGGCGCCCGATTTCGTCCTCACCATGGAAACCAAGGGCATTCCCGTGGCGCTGATGACGTCCCGGGCGCTGGGCGTTCCGCTGGTGATCGCCCGCCGTTCCAGCAAGGTGTACGAGGGTTCGGCGGTGAATATCAACTACGTGTCCGGCTCCGACCGCCATATCGAGACCATGAGCCTGAGCCGCCGGGCCGTCAGCGAGGGCCAGCGCGCCCTGATTGTGGATGATTTTCTCAAGGGCGGCGGCACTGCCAAGGGCATGATCGACCTGATGGCGGAATTCAATGTGGAAGTCGTAGGCACGGCCTTCGTCATGTCCACGGAGAACCCCAATCAGCGCTGTATCCATGACGAAAAAGCCCTGATGACCATGAATGTAACCGATGACCCCGCGTCCCTGACCGTCCGTCCCGCCCAATGGCTGCGGGAATTGGCCGGAGAAACGCCGCTTTCCGCAGAATAAGGAGGAAATGCAACAATGACCTATTACGGCTGGCTGACCGAGGGCAGCGCTTTCGCCAAAAAGCCCCTGCTGGGCAAATGGAGCCGGGACTATGTAGTGGATGCCCTGAAGGGCGTGGAAATCATCGAAAAGCCGGAGCAGCTTTCCGGCAAGCGGGCGGATCTGGTGATCGTCATCCGGGAGGATGTGCCCTGCATAACACTGGAGGACTGCAACCGGCTGATGAACGGGGCCAAGAAGCAGCCCCAAATCTTCCGGGACATGGAAACCGATCAGATTCTGGCCATGACGATGAACGGCGAGCTCGCCGCAAGGCTGACCGGCGGCGCTGCCAGCCTGCCCAGTCTGCCGGAGCTGGAAAAGCGGCTGGAAAAAACGGGCGTTTTTGCAGCCGAATGGCCTCCGGAAAGCGAAGACGAAGACGAGGACGAAGTCCCCTACATGGCCTTTCCCCTCGACTCGGCAGGCGCTTTTTCGGCTGCGTATAACGAGCTGAATCAGCGAAATATCGCCCGTCACGAGCGAAACGGTGTCATTTTTCTGGCTCCCGAACGGACGATCGTGGAAAGCGACGTGGTCATCGCGCCCGGCGTCATGGTCTACCCGGGCAACACTCTGCAGGGCAGCACCCGCATCGGCGCGGACTGCGTGCTTTACCCCAACAACCGGCTGAACAACGCGGTTGTGGGCCGGGGAACCACCATCGAAAGCAGCGTGCTGCTGAACTGTGCCGTGGGGGAGGAAACCACGGTCGGTCCCTACGCTTATCTGCGGCCTGACACCAGCGTGGGCAATCACTGCCGCATCGGCGACTTTGTGGAGATCAAAAATTCCTCCATCGGCGACGGCACCAAGGTCTCTCACCTGACTTACGTGGGCGACAGCGATCTGGGCAAGGATATCAATCTGGGCTGCGGCGTGGTGTTCGTCAATTACGACGGCAAGGTCAAGAACCGTTCCAAGGTGGAGGATCACGCCTTCATCGGGTGCAACTGCAATCTGGTCGCGCCGGTTCATGTGGGCAAAAACGCTTATCTGGCCGCCGGCTCCACTGTGGTGGAGGATGTGCCTGAGGACGCGCTGTTCGTGGCCCGCTCCCGGGGCGTGGTCAAGGAAGACTGGGTCAAGCGCCGCAAGGAAGCCGGAAAGCTGTAAACCGTCAAGACCGGCATTCGGAAGGCTCGTTCCCTTCTGAATGCCTTTTCTTTGCCCGCACGATTTCCAAACCGGTATTTGACCGATGATTCATCCCGTGCTATAATAAACAGTCCATAAATACACTCGCCGCCCGGCGGCGCAGATTACCTTAAACAAAGAAAGGCTGATACCCATGTCCGGACACAGCAAATGGCATAATATCGCAGTGAAAAAGGGCAAGACCGACGCGGCCCGCGGCAAGATCTTTACCAAGATCGGCCGTGAAATCGCCATCGCCGTGCGCGAAGGCGGCAGCAATCCCGAAAGCAACTCCAAGCTGCGCGACGTTATCGCCAAGGCCAAGAGCAACAACATGCCCAACGACAACATCAAGCGCTCCATCCAGAAGGCCTCCGGCGAGCTGGGCAATGTGGATTACGAGACCATCAACTACGAAGGCTATGCTCCCGGCGGCGTGGCTGTGATCGTGGAAACCATCACCGACAACCGCAACCGTACCGCCAGCGACGTGCGCCACTGCTTCGCCAAGTACGACGGCACGCTGGGCGTGACCGGCAGCGTGGGCTTCATGTTTGACAAGAAGGGCGTGCTGGTGGTGGAACGCACCGCGGATTCCGACGAAGACGAAATGATGATGACCGCTCTGGACGCCGGTGCGGAAGATATGAAGACGCTGGACGACGCTTTTGAGATCTACACCGATCCCAACGAGTTCTCCACCGTGCGCGAGCAGCTGGAAAAGGGCGGCATGACCTTCCTGAGCGCCGAAGTGCAGATGGTGCCCCAGAACACCGTGGCTCTGCCCGACGAAGAGACCCTTACCAAGGTGCAGAAGCTGCTGGACATGCTGGAAGACAACGACGACGTGCAGAACGTCTGGCACAACGCCGAGCTTCCCGAAGAAGACGACGAGGACTAACCAGGGCAGGGGGTGACCCCCTGCACCCCGGACTGCGCGCTATGCGCGCAGGGCTGCTGGAGGGAAAGCCGCTTGATTCGAAGTCACCGCCATTCGGCGACGGGCCTCATGGCTCGCTTCAGAATGCCAGCGTGGATTTGAAACCATGCTGGCATTTTGCGTTGCGGAAATATCCAAGTCACACCGTAGCATCCCAAGCCACAAGGCTTGCGCATGCCTGCCGCCAACTGCGGGGGCGAGGGCGGCGATAGGCAGCGGAGGGAAAAAGCCTTGCCCTTTTTGAAAGAGGAAAAGAGTG
>CAKUCE010000229.1 GCA_934643535.1 uncultured Clostridia bacterium
GCGCGCCTATGGGACCGCGTCTTTTTGATCTGACGCAAATTCTGAACACCGATCAACTTCCTGGCACTGCCGAAATCGCCCGTCTGCTAAGCGAAAAAAGCTGGGAATAACCGTCCTCACCGGAAAGGAGAAAGTTCCATGCACTACGTCCATGCCAAGACCCTTCTTTCCGCCCAGAACGGCATGAACCTGTACCGGGGCTGCACCCACGGATGCATCTACTGCGACTCCCGCAGCGCCTGCTACCACATCGACCATGCCTTTGAAGACGTCGAGGTCAAGCAGAACGCGCTCGTTCTGCTGGAAGACGCGCTGCGGCGCAAGCGGAAGAAATGCATGATCGGCACCGGCTCCATGTCCGATTGCTATCTTCCGCTGGAAATGGAGCTGGGCTATACTCGCCGGGCGCTGCAGCTCCTTTATGACTACGGCTTCGGCGTGGCCGTCCAGACCAAATCCGACCGCATCCTGCGGGATCTGGAGCTGCTGAAAAAGATCAACGGGCGGGCCAAAGCCGTGGTGCAGATGACCCTGACCACCTGGGACGACGGGCTTTGCCGCATTCTCGAACCCAACGTCTGTCCCACCAACGCCCGGCTGGAGGCGCTTCGAGCCTTTCAGCAGGCGGGCGTGCCCACGGTAGTGTGGCTGTGTCCCATCCTGCCCTTTCTCAACGACACCGCCGAAAACCTGTCGGGCATTCTGCGGGGCTGCGCGGAAGCGGGCGTGAAGGGCATCGTCTATTTCGGCGCAGGCGTGACCCTGCGGGAAGGAAGCCGGGAATATTTCTACGCCCAGCTGGACCGCCATTTCCCCGGACTGAAGGAGCGCTACATTCGCACCTACGGCGACGCTTACGAGCTGCTCAGTCCCGCCGACCGGGAGCTGTCGCCGCTGTTCCACACCTTCTGTGAGGAGCACGGGATGCTTCACCGGCCGGAGGAGGTTTTCCGCTTTCTGCATACCCTGCGGGAAGAATCGCCGCAGGGCGAGCAGCTCAGCCTGCTGGATGGGCTGCTTTGAACCATGCCGCAGGCCCGTCCTTCCGGCGATCCGTTTCAAAAGTACACTCAGGTCGCAGATTTCGGCATCTGCGACCTTTTTTTTTGAGCGAGTCGTTCGTTATCATCAAAAGGGAGAAAAAGCGAGAAGGAGTGTGCCGTCTCGATGCATGGAAAGGTTTCGATTCAAACGGTGCGAAAAACAATCCGGCAGGATCCCAATACCCGAAAAGAAATCATCGTCTGCCCCGGGGGCGCTTATGCGACGCTCTCCGCCTTTGAGGGAGAGCCGGTGGCGCGTTGTTTCGCCGGGCGAGGATGGAATGCCTCCGTATGCGAATACGGCGTTGCAGAAAAGGCCCGGATGCCGGAGCCGCTTCTGGAACTGGCGCTGGCCGTGGCTCAGTCCCGCCGGGAAAACGATTTTGTCGCCGTCTGCGGCTTTTCCGCCGGAGCCAATCTCGCTGCGCTGCTGTGCACCCGCTATGAAGAAGCCGCCCGTCTGCTGGGCACAAAGCCGGAGGCCGTCCGGCCGGACGCGGCGGTGCTGGGCTATGGCGTATATCGTTTTCCGGCGGGGATGGTCCCTCAGCCCGCAGCAAAATTCGGGCAGGTCTCCGGGCAGTTCGACCGTTTGCCGAAATGCTTTCGACCGGCCCTGCGCCAAACAGCGCAAGGCGACCGGCTGGATTTTGAAGCGCTGATGCTGGAATACGCCGCCGGGTGCCAAGACCCGTCCGCCGATGAATGGCGGAGCCTGAGTCCGGCAGAACTGGCCGGGCCGGAAACGCCGCCCGCCTTTCTCTGGACCACCCGGGAGGATACCATGGTTCCGCCGGAACAGTCGCTTTTCTATGCGCGGGCCTTGTGGGCCCATGGCGTTCCGGCGGCGCTGCATGTCTTCAGCCGGGGGGATCACGGCGAGGGACTGGCCGTGCAGAACCCGGAAAGCCGCTTCTGGCCAGAAATGGCCCACTCATGGCTGCTCGCCCTCATAGGGGCAAAGGCCTGACGGCAGAACACCGCCCGTAGACGCGGGCACTTCGCTGTTTCGGTAGCGCTTGCGATACTGGCTGGGCGTCAGCCCCGTCGCCTTCAGAAAACTGCGGTTGAAACTGGAAATTTCCCGATAGCCGCAATGCATGGCGATCTCCATCACGTTCAGCTTGGTCAGGGTCAGCAGCAGCGTAGCCTTTCGCATGCAGGACATATTGACGTATTCCTTCGGGGAGACCCCGACCACCTGATGAAAGACCCGTCGGAAATAGCTCTGGCACATCCGGCATTCCCCGCTCAGCTCTTCGATGCTGGGCAGTCGTTCCTGATCCAGACAGTGGCTGATCATATCCAGCGCCGGGGCGATCAGCGGCAGACGCTGATCGGCGTGGATATGCAGCTTGGGCAGATCGGCGGACGCATCCGAAAGCATCAGCAAAAACGAATAGACATTCAGCGCGAACTGCTCCTGCCCATGGCGGCGCATGTGCGTGTGCTGATTATCCTCCAGCAGAAGCCGCGCCTGCGCGGCCGGCTGGGGGTATTTTTGTTGATCCAATACCCCGCAGATGCCCATTTCCGTCTGAATAATCCGGTTCAGATTGCCAAGGCTTCCAATGCCGCTCTGGGTAAAAAGGGAGATCAGATCAATATAGGCCCAGTTCCATTGGCTGAACTCCTTGGTGGAATTACAGGAAATGTGCCGCTGAAAGGGAAAAATAATGACAATATCCCCGGGCTTGCAGGGTTCGCTTTTGCCGTCCACATAGCTGACGCATTCGCCGCTGACGCAGTAGCCCAGCTCCAGATGGCGGTGATAATGCAGATACGTTACCTCAAACACATCCAGCGGAACCGGCGCATTGGGGATGGTCTGCGCGCCGTAGCGCAGGGGTGGCAGATCCACATAAACTTCGGGAAGATGCGAATAGTAGCGTTTTTGCATAGTATTGGGCTCCTTTTGCCTAGTTCGGCTCTTTCCCTTCGATTATACTACAACCATCGGACCGGTCGCAAGAAATTCATGCATTGCAAGGAGGCTTATCCCCATGAAACGGAGTCTTTCTCTGGTACTTGCCCTGATGCTTCTCTTCAGCCTGACGGCAGTCTCAAGCGCTTTTGCGCAAGAAGCGCCCGTTACGGTTACTTTCCAGACGTGGAACCCCGGCGAAGGCAGCAAAATCAAGGACATCATCGCCGATTTTGAAGCGGAAAATCCCGACATCCATGTGGAATACATCTGCATGCCCTACTCGGACCATCTGGCCGACCTGCAGGTGAAGCTGTTCTCCGGCGAAGGCCCGGATGTGTACGGCATGAACGCCGGCGCGCCCTACGCCACCTTCCGTGATTTCGAAGTGGAGATCAGCGAACTGGCTGCCGCCGCGGACGGCGAAAACTGGAAGGACGTTTATCTTCCCTTCTGCCTGAACCTGCTGGAAGCCGACGGCCAATACTACGGTCTGCCTCTGGGCCTGACCTACGCCGGTTTCCTGTGGGCCGATATGGATTACTTCACCAAGTACAATCTGGAGCTTCCCACCAGCTACGACGAGCTCAAGGCCGTGGCGGACGCCTTCCGTCAGAACGGCGATCTGCCCCTGCTCATCGGCGCCAAGGACAGCTGGATCAACACCGACACCTTCATCAACATCGCGGGCGATACCGGCGCGGAAGTGCTTTACAGCGCCATCGAGGGCCAGGCCAGCTGGGAAAGCCCGGAAGTGGTCTCCGCCTTCTCCATCTGGCAGCACTGCTTCACCGACGGCGTTTTCCAGGACGGCGCGCTGGGCGTGAACGTGTATAACGACGCATGGGAAATGTTCGGCACCAGTACGAAAGCGCCCATGATGGTCAACGGCTCCTGGGTAATGGACAGCTATCTGAACAGCGACCCTGCCATGCAGGCGGTTTTCTGCGGTGAAAACAGCAATCACCGTCCCTTCCTGATCGACTGGAACAACGACGGAAAACTGAGCGGTCTGGCCGCCTCCATCGACGTGGTGCTGTGCCTGAATACCAACAGCCAGCACAAGGAAGAGGCTTTCCGCTGGATGAACTATCTGGCCAGCAAGGGTCAGGATGTGCTCATCAACCAGAGCATGAGCTACTGCCCCACCCGCACCGACATTGAGCTGAACGTGCAGGGTCTCAACGAAAACGGCATGGAAACTCTGGACTATATCGTCAAGACCGCCGAAACGGAAATTCGCGGCATCCGCACCATTCCCTACGCCGATCTGGATCAGCAGCTTGCCGAATGCCTGTCCGCTCTGGCCACCGGGGAAATGACCCCCGAGCAGGCCGCTCAGGCCATGGAGGCCGTCAGCGCCGCCATCGAACGGTAATCGCATCACCTTTTCGCGGGCGGTGAAAAGCCGCCCGCGAACGCTGTAAGGAGGCTCCCATGCGTTCTATGCACCCGGCGCAGACCCTGCGGCCCATTTCAGAAAAAACGGCCGCTTCCCGGCGAAGGGAACTGGCCAACTATTGGTTCATCGTGCCGATTTTTCTGCTGTTCGCCACCTTTATCGTTTACCCCATCATCTACAACTTCATTCTCAGCGGCTATGACTGGAACGGCGTCAGCCTGACGCGCAAGGCCGTCGGCCTGAAAAACTACGCCGCCACCCTGCGGGATCCCGTTTTTTTCAAGATTCTGAAAAATTTTGCCGTTTTCGGCCTCAGCACCATCGTCATTCAGGCGCTGCTGGCGATGGTCTTCGCTTCGTTTTTCATCAACCGGATCTGGGGTTCTTCCCTGTACCGCATTCTGATCTACCTGCCCGTAGTGGTCACGCCTACCATTATCGGCCATGTTTTTTCCCGCTTTTTTGAAGCCAACTACGGAATGCTCAATACCTTTCTGCGCAGCGTCGGCCTGTCCGGACTGACGCGAACCTGGCTGGCAGATCCCTCGCTGGCGCTGGGCTGCCTGATTTTCGTCAACATCTGGCAATGGACGGGCTACTCCATGCTGCTCTACTATGCCAGCATGCTCAACATTTCGGAAGATCTCTACGAGGCCGCCAACATTGACGGTGCCG
>CAKUCE010000230.1 GCA_934643535.1 uncultured Clostridia bacterium
TTCAGCGTTGGAGATGAGCCTTGTGACTGCAATGAGCAGAGAGAGCGTGATGAAAAACTATCTCAGCCAAGTGAAGGGACAGATACGACTATGTACTGATAGATTGTATGCCGTCCCTTGGTATGATAACGCTCAATGCTCTGACTGCGGCAGACAGCGTAATTATTCCCGTGCAGGCACAGTAAAGCGCCGCCTGACGCGCCCGGCGGCGAGGGGGATGTAATTGCGTAATTACGAGCGGGAAGTCATCCTGGCCCAGCTAGGCGGCGAGAAAGACGTGCTGCGAAGCCTGGAAAAGGAATACCGGGCCGCGCTGGAACAGATCAACGAAAAAATCAAGCTGCTGCAATCGGACGAATTAACGCAAAGCAGGGTGTATCAAATCCAATACCAGCAGGCGCTAAAGGGCCAGATAGAAGCCATCCTGGAAAAGCTGCACGGGGACGAATACAGCACCATTCAGCAGTATTTATCCGATAGCTATTCAGAGGGCTTTCTCGGCACGATGTACAGCGTTCACAAGCAGGGAATTCCGGTTATTATTCCCATCGACAAAAATGCCGCCGTGAAAGCGGTGCTGACGGATTCCAAGTTAAGCGCGCCGCTGTATGAAGCGCTGGGCCTGGATATTAAGGCCATGAAAAGAAGCATCCGCGCGGAAATTTCCCGGGGCATTGCTTCGGGGATGTCGTATGCTGATATTGCCCGGAATCTGCAAAACGCTACCAAAGCGCCCTTTGACCGGGCGAAAACCATTGTGCGCACGGAGGGCCACCGCATCCAGCAGGAGAGCGCCGAGGACGCGCGGCAGGAAGCCAGGAAAAAGGGCGCGGACGTTGTAAAGCAATGGGACGCGACCCTGGACGGCGCGACGCGGGCAACGCACCGGAACCTGGACGGCCAAATCAAGGAAACGGACGAGCCCTTTGCATACGGCGGAAAGAAAGCCATGTACCCCGGGGCCTTTGGCGATCCCGCCGAGGATTGCAATTGCCGCTGCGTGGCCCTGACCCGCGCCCGCTGGGCGCTGGACGAAGAAGAGCTTGCAACGCTGAAAGAGCGCGCCGCATTCTTCGAACTGGATAAGCAGGATAGCTTTGAGGACTTCAAGAAAAAGTACCTGAAAGCCGTTGAAACCCTTGATAATTCTGGAAAAAGTGGTATAATGGGAGCGGGAAAGAATACCATTTTGCAAGAACCGATCAGTCAGGTTTACGTTGATGCCATCAATTCAGGCGGAAAGGTATTAACGTCGGTAACGTTGATTGCGCTGTGACGGAACAGGACTATGGATTTTCGGACGGCACGTCCGGTGGCGTGAAAAAAACCGTCAAAGCTACGGTTTACACAATGCCAGATGGAACACGGTTTGTCTATCCAAAGTCCTATAACAAGCAAAAACAGACCCTTTCCCCGGATGATGCAATTGCAACATGGAACCGCATCCCAACTAACATCAGGCATAAAATTCAGAAAGTCGTGGAAGTGGTAGACTATTATAATCCGCTTGATGCTGTATGGCGAAAACGGTATAAGAATTTTACGCATTCTTACGCCGTTGGCGGTGACAAAATTACCTTTTTCAGATCGAAATACCATGACCTTAACTATTTGGCCGAAACTTATTGCCACGAAGGCGGACACTATATTGATTACACGCTGCCCGGAACGAATCGCCAAAACCGATATAGTATGCAGCCGGATTGGCAAAACGCCATGGCAAAAGACCTGAAAACATCCGGCAAGAAGTCTTGGAGGGCTTACGGAGAAAACAGTCCGCTTGAAGATTTCGCAGACAGTGTCGCCTATTATACCTTTGCGCATGACCAGTTTGTTGCGTTGTTTCCTGAACGGGCAAAACTGCTGGATGCCATTTTGAAATAAGGAGGCTTTTTCATTGGCAACTTACAGACGCGACAACGAAGAAACGCCCAGCGGCGGCACGTATTCCGAGATTTATTACTTTGATGATGATGGGAACCCCGCAGATGAAGAAGAAGCGACCCGTTGCGTTATCAGGGAATGCGACAAAGACGGAAATTTGCTGAACGAGATTTGGGGAACTGTATAACCAAAGCACCCTGCATAACGCACGGTGCTTTTTTGATGGGAGGAAAAAGCCATGGAGAAAGAACGGTATATAGAAAGCTGCATGAAACTGGTTGAGCTTGTCGGTGATATGACCTATTCGCAATGGTGCAAAATTCGAAAGCTGATCGAGGATGAATACCAAAAAGGACAGGCCAAGGAGCCCCTTGGGAAGGTAGAACACCTTGACCTGCTGATGAAGCAAAGCTACATAGACCGAAAGTGAAGGACGCGCAAGCGCCCAGAAAGAGGGTGATTCCATTGCAGCAGTAAACACACGTGAAACGCATGCCGTGCGTTTGATTCGCCATAGCGCGTTTTGATTCGCAAAAATAAAGCAACCGTTCGGAATTTCCGAAGAGTTGCTTTTTTTCATACAAAAAAAGAAAGGGGAAATGAAACATGAAAGTATGCTGGAAAACCTGGATCAAGGCGGCGGGCATCCGCGCCATTAAGACGGTGGCCCAGACCGCTGTTGCAACCATCGGAACCACCGCCGTACTGGCGGAAGTGAACTGGCTGATGGTGGGTTCCTCCGCCCTGCTGGCTGGCGTGCTGTCGCTGCTGACCAGCGTCGCGGGCCTGCCTGAGTGCAAGGAAGACGAAACCGAGGATGCGGAAATCAGGATCGCCAAGGATTAGGAAAACCGCCTTTGCGGTTTTCCGGGTCGGCGGGCGGCGGTTCATAAACCGCACGCCGACAATCCGCGCTGAAGGGATGTGATAACACATGGAGATCATCCGGTATTACCAAACGGAAAACCCATGCTTCAAAGCCGGGCGGAAGATCAAGCCTTCCGGCATCGTGGTTCATAGCACCGGGGCGAACAACCCCTATCTAAAGCGCTACGTCGGCCCGGATGACGGCATTCTGGGCAAAAATCAGTATGGCAACCACTGGAACAAGGCCAGCGCCAATAAATGCATGCATGCGTTCATCGGCAAGGCCGCAGACGGAAGCCTGAAAATCTATCAGACGCTCCCCTGGGATTATCGCTGCTGGGGCGTGGGCAGCGGGAAAAAGGGCAGCTATAACGCCACCCACATTCAATTTGAAATCTGCGAGGACGGGCTAACCGACGCGGCCTATTACAAGGCCGCCTTCGCCCTGGCCCAGCAGCTTTGCGCCTATCTGTGCAAGCAATACGGCATCAGGCCGGAAAACATCGTGGGCCATTATGAAGCCTGGGCGGCGGGGTATGGCAGCAATCACGGCGATCCCCGCACCTGGCAGCGCAAATTCGGGGGCAGCATGGCGCAATTCCGGGCGGACGTTAGGACGCTTGTAAGCGCCCCAGATTTACCCGCCGACGCGCCCATTAAAGACGCTGGACAAATTGACCAGGGCGAAAAAGAAACGGCTGAAAAGCCCAAAGAAACGCAAAGCGGGGCGATAGAAATGCAAACCCTCCGCAGCGGCAGCAGGGGAACCCAGGTGAAGGTGCTGCAATGGCTTTTAAGCCAGAACGGCTATAGCGCCGGGAGCGTTGACGGAATCTTCGGGGCGAATACCCTGAAGGCCGTAAAGGCTTACCAGGCGGCTAACGGCCTTGCGGCTGACGGTATCGCCGGGAAAAACACCTGGGGAAAATTACTGGCGTAAAGGCCGATCGGCTTTTACATAGATTCGCCGGGGGCGGCGTGAAACACCTGTTTTTCACGGGATGCGACCCCGTAAAAAAGCATAGAAAAATCAAGAAAGAAGCGTGGAGAATATGACGATTTCCGAAATCCTGAAGGCTAAGGGCGTGGCGGACGATGTAATTAACGGCGTTCTGGCGGATATGAAAGCCAATAAGGTTTATACCGCGTCCGAAGAAAACCTGGATATCCGGTATGGCAAGCTGAAAACCGATCACGAGAGCGCGACAAAGCAGCTTGGCGAAGCCAATGCCCTGATCGAGGAACTGAAAAAGTCCAATAAGGGCAACGAAGGGCTTCAGCAGCGGGTGGCGGATTACGAAACCCAGGTGCAGCAGCTTCAGCAGCAGCTTGAAGAGGCGAAGATTGACGCGGCAATCAAAGTCGGCCTTCTGTCCGAAAAGGCGCTGGATGTGGATTACCTGACCTTTAAACTGAAAAACAAGGGCGAAGCGCTGACCCTTGTGGAGGACGGGAAAATTAAGGGCTGGGATGATAAGGTAGCCGCCCTGAAAACCCAATGCCCCGCGCAGTTTGAAGCAAATGGCAAGAAGAAGCTCATTGAAAACAAGCTTCCTAATGACCCGCATGAACACGATGATGAGGCTACTTCCCTTGAAGATGCGCTCAAGATGGCTTATTCCAACAACAACCAACAGTAAAGAAAGGAACGTGAATCATTATGGCTATGACTTTGGCTGAAATGAAGGTCGGTATGTCCGACAAGGTTTCCAAGCAGGTGGTGGACATCTTCACCCGCGAATCTGAAATTTTGCAGGTTCTCCCCTTCGATAACTGCGTGTCCCCGCAGGGCGGCAGCACGCTGACCTATTCCTATATCCAGAAGAAGCTTCCCTCTACTGCGGCTTTCCGTACTCTGAACAACGAGTACACCGCTAATCAGGCGACCGTGGAGAAGAAGTCTGCCGATCTGAAAATCTTCGGCGGCAAGTTCTCCATTGACCGCGTGCTCAAGCGTCATCCGCATGCACAACGAAGAACAGGAAGATAAAACCATATGGGAAATGTGGCTCCATAAGGTTTACGATAAATCCTATAACGATTTCCGGCAATCCCTCGGAATGATTGAAGGAAAAGCAGCGCCAACCCAGGAAGAAACGGCGGAAGTAATCAAGCAGTCTTTTGATCTGCTGCAGGGCTTCCAGCGGGCCACGCCCAGCACCCGCAGCTGGTGGCTGGAGGGCACGCGGGTGATTGAATCCATCGCGGCGAAAACCACGGA
>CAKUCE010000231.1 GCA_934643535.1 uncultured Clostridia bacterium
ATAGCACGGTTCTTTTTTTCTGTCAACACTTTTTTTGAAGTTTTTTTACTTTTTTTGCATTTTCTCCTCAACCCCTTGAGAAATAAGGGGTTGAGAGATGCCTCAAAATTGCCTTTCCCCCATTCTTTTTTTCAAAATCCACCTGTCGCGCCCTTCCCATTTGCTTTTTCCTCCCAAAATCTGCTTTGAAGCCGAACTTTTTTGCTTTCTTTTCCGTCTATATAGCAGGGCGCTCCCCTTTTTAGTTCCTTTGTCATCTGTGTAACTTTCCTTTTCGACTTGTTGACTTTTTTCTTCCGTTGCCTTATACTGCATCCGTATTATCTGTTATAGTACGGGCAAGTAAAGGAGGATCATCCTTGTTCCTGATCAATCCTCAAAGCAAGCTGCCTTTATACGAGCAGCTCATCGAGCAGCTGCGCAGGCAAATTGTTCTGGGCGCCATTTCCCCGGACGCTCCTCTCCCCTCGGTGCGGCAGCTTTCCGTTGAACTGGGCATTAACCCCAATACCGTCCAAAAGGCTTACCGCGAAATGGAACAGGAAGGGCTGATTGTTTCCGTTCCCGGACGCGGCAGCTTTGTTACCAATGACGTCGGCCGCATGCAGGAGCGTCAGCGAGCCGCCGAGCTGGCTAATTTGGAAAAAGCCCTCCGCCAGTGCCGTGAGATCGGTATTTCTCATACTGCCGTCCAGGCGCTGGCCAATAGAGTGTATAAGGAGGAATCCTCTTGCTGAACGCTGACCATATTCAAAAGTCCTTCGGCTCCAGAACCGCGCTCGACGACGTCAGTCTCTCCCTGGAGGCCGGACATATCTTTGGTCTTCTGGGCACCAATGGAGCCGGAAAATCCACGCTTCTCCGCGTCATGGCCGGCTTATTCCGTCCTGACCGGGGGCAGGTCCTTCTGGACGGTGCTTCCGTTCTGGAAAATCCTGCCAGTAAGCAGGCTATCTGCTATCTCAGCGACGAGCCCGCTTTTCTGACCAACGCTTCCATTACGGAAATGGCGCGAATGCAGTCTTCTTTTTATTCTGATCACAGCGACGACAAGCTGGCCGAGCTGTGCCTTCGCTTTTCCCTTCCACTTCATGAGCGGATCGCCAGTTTTTCCAAAGGGACGCAGAAACGGGCGCAGATCTGTCTGGGACTGGCCCGAAATCCACGGGTGCTTTTGTGCGATGAAACCTTTGACGGATTGGATCCCGTCATGCGGGAACGCTTCAAACGGGTTCTCACGCAGGAGACCTGCGATCGGGGCCTGATTACGGTTCTGGCCGGTCATAACCAGCAGGAAATGGAGGACATCTGCGACAGCGTCGGTTTCCTGCACGAAGGAAAGCTGGTATGCTGCGGCGATCTGGACAGTCTGCTGAGCGACGTGCAGAAGGTCCAGTTCATTTCCGATGGGCCGCTGGACGATTCCATTCTGGAATCTTTCTCCCCCCTGCGGGTACAACGTCAGGGACAGCTGATCGTACTGACCGTCCGTTCCCGCCGCTTCGAGCTGGAAGAAAAGCTGCGCGGGCTTCAGCCGCTGTTTTTGGAATTTTTGCCTCTTTCTCTGGAGGAGATCTTTATTTTGGAAATGGAGGATCAGGGCTATGCGAAATAAGCGGCTCCACCCTATCCGTTTTTTTCTGCACCGGTATTTTTATCTGGGTTTTGCCATGCTGGCGATTTTTGTTCTGGTCCTTCCCATTCAGGCGCTGGTCCGGCTTCCTTCTTCCCTGAACGGATGGAACCGTCTGGCTTTGCAGTCCGGAGGGACGCTGGCGGATTATGCAGCCGAGATCCGGCTCTTTCTTTCCAGTTCGCTGCTTTATTCCCTTTTAGGCCTGGAGGGACTTTGCATCCTGTTCGCCGTCACCGGCTTTCTTTCCGCCATGATTCTGTTCCGGCATCTGTTTTCCCGCCGCCGGGGCATGCTGGTCGATTCTCTGCCCAATACCCGCGCGCAGGATTTTGGGCGGCGCTTCCTCTGCTTTCTGCTTTTCAGCGTCCTTCCAATCCTGCTCAGCTGCGGAGCCTATTTTCTCGTGGTCGCCCTCAATGGCCTGAGCGCCTATCTTGTCTGGGAAAAGCTGCTGGCCCGCATGGCCGTCCTTCTGCTGATCCATTTCTACGGCTTTGCCGTCGGCACGCTGGCCTGTGTGCTGACCGGCTATTTCTGGGCGGCGCTGCTGGCCGGAGCCGTCCTCACCGTTTCCTTTGAAGGCACTTTTCTCCTGTGGAGCACCATTGCACAACGCTATCTTGGCACCATGCCCGATAACTTCTATCATATCTGGCTTGGCCGTCTTTCTCCCATCTATGTGCTGTATAAGAACGTGTACCGGCCCGGCGCAGTTTCCCTCCTCCCGGGGTTCGTGTGCATTCTGGGGATGGGCGGGCTGGCCCTGCTCCTATATCGCCTCCGCCCGTTGGAATCCGCCGAGCATACGCTGGCCTTCCATCCGCTGGAATGGATCATGGAGCTGTTCTTGGGACTGGTAGGCGGCACCCTTACGGGCGCGTTGGTCTGGTACACCGCCGGAACGGAGCTTTCGCTGCTGCTGGGACTGTTTCTGGGAACGCTGCTGATTTCAGGTCTCTGTTATCTGGTCTTTCACCTGCGCCTTACCGGCATTTTCCAGCGATGGTATCTCCCCGTCTGCACCTCCGTGGCGCTGCTGCTGGCGGTGGTGTGCCTTCACTACGACGTCCTGGGCTATGATCATTGGCTCCCCTCCCGGGAAGATCTCACGGCCTTCACCTTTTATCCATTTTCCCGCGCCTCCGAGGCCGTTACCCTGACCTCGCCCGAGGCGCTGGACGCCGCTTACGAATGGGCCTCCCTTCTGCGGGATGAAGCGGACGATCAGGCGGACGGCATGCAGTATCCCTACCGCAGTCTTGAAAACGTCTGTGTCACCTACCAGCTTGGCAGCCGGAAGGTTTCTCGTCTTTATGAAAATAAGACGACCCGCAGCCGGAGCGCCGAACTAATGAAGTACCTTCTGGAAAGCGACGATTACCGCGCCCAGCAAACCGGCCGTTTCTTTTTCCAGCATCCCGAAAACGTCCAGACCGTGAATATTTACCCGGAAATGTCCTACTATTCCCACAGCAGCTATGCCCGCTGCTCTGCGGACAGCAGCGACCCGTCCTGCTCCTTCACCATTTCCGACGTGCTGGACGCACTGCGGCAGGATCTGGCGGCGCGCACCTATGAAGATCTGTTGAGCCAGCCGCTCTTTACGCTGGATCTATACGGTCAGGATGAAGAGGGTCAGTCTTCCGCCCTGTCCCTCTGGCTGTATGCAGCGGACGATCATGTGCTGTCGGTCGTTTTTGGCAGTGCAAAGGCGGATGTGGTGGACTTTGTTTCCGGCGGTTATGCGGCCATGGACGGCGTGATCGCCGTCAAGCAGGTATACAGCGTTCCCGCCAGCGCGCTCTATGCCTCGGAGCGTTCCCTCCATCCCGAATGCCTGCTGGACACGCAGGCAGCCGCCTCGCCGGAGCAGGCGGTGGAATGGGCGCGCCAGACCGTTGTCAACGAGATCGCCTATCGCTATTACGCCCCTGACTTCCGCCCCGACAGCTACAGCGTCCTCTACCTCTTCCGTCGGGATGATCTGGAGGACTACGTCTCCAGCGGCGCTCTTGCCTACGACCCCCAGCACCCGGAAACGCTCCCCGGGGCCGGCAATTTCTGGTTCCAGTGCCGCTACTTTCCCGGAGAGTAATTTTTCTCCGATCTGAAGCAAACCAAAAGCCCGCGCTTCTCCTCCTTGTGGAAAAGCGCGGGCTTTTCTTCTGTCTTTTGATTACTGCTTTCTTTCGGGCGTGAACAGCTCGAAGATCGGGTAGTCATATTCCTTCTGCACCCGGTCCATCAGCTTTTGATCCCGGATCGTCCAGGCCGCCAGATAGGGCCTGAACAGCTTCTTTTCCAGCCACATGCTCAGGTTGCCGTCCTCCGCCGCGCAGTAGGCCACGAAATGAGGCCGCGTCAGGCACAGCGGCAGCAGGTACTTCATAGCGAAATGCTCCGCCCGGCTCAATTCGCCCGGCTTCCACTTGCCGCCGGACGCCAGCTCGCCCCGCACCACCTCCGGCGCGTGCTGACGGAACCACCGCACCGCCATGGGATGGAAGCTCTCCACACAGTACGCGCCCTTGTAGCGGCGCAGCTGCTCGTAGGCTGCCTCGCAGGTCTGGGCAATGCGGTCGTGATACTTGATCTCCACGATCATGGGCGTTTTGCCGTCCACCAGCGCCAGCACCTCGGAAAACAACGGAATTTTCGAGCCGTCCGGCAGCGGATATTCCTGCAGCTGGGCATAGGTCTGGGTATACAAATCCTTGTCCACCCCGCAGACCCGTTTCAGGCTCTTGTCGTGGAAGACCACCAGCTGATCGTCCGCCGTCAGCTGCACGTCCAGTTCCATGCCATATCCGGCCTCCACGGCCCGCCGGAAGGCCTCCAGACTGTTCTCCGCCACCTGATGGTTGCCGTCATGCAGTCCCCGGTGAGCGTACAGCCAGCCCTTCAGCGCGCTGTCGTCCGGCTTTTTAGACGCCGGGGCGATCAGCCACAGATACACCAGAAACAGTACAGCCAGAATTCCAATGATCCACCATACCACCGTCATGTTCAGTCATCTCCCACATCAAAGGCTTCCAGTTTGCTCTTGGGCGGTTCAGGCTTGTTGTCTCCATGCCGGGTCAGGCTGATGGTCACAAAGGAGATCGCCACCATCACCGTTGCATAGGGCATCAGCGTCTGGTAGCCCACATGCTCCAGCAGCAGCCCGCTCAGGATCGGCGTAATGATCTGCGCCGCCATGGAGAAGGTGTAGTAATATCCCGTGTATTTGCCTACGTCGCCGCTCTTGCTGATCTCCACCACCATGGGGTAGGAGTTCACGTTGATCATGGCCCACGCCACGCCCACCAG